>NZ_CP033433.1:5027500-5289049 GCF_003713065.1 Cohnella candidum
GTTCGTCAACAAGGCGGCCAAAAAAATCAGCGGGAACGGACTGTTCTAGAGAGGAGAGCTTCAGATGAGAAACCGCAGAACGGGATCGGACCTCGCGTTCGACCTCGTCAGTTACGCCACGCTCGGCCTTTTCACGCTGCTGATTTTGTATCCGCTCTATTTCATCGTCATCGCCTCGGTCAGCGACCCGAACGGCATTTTCAACGGCGAAGTCTGGCTGTGGCCCAAAGATCTCACGTTCGACGGCTACCGGAGGATTTTCAGCGAACCGACGATCTGGACCGGTTACCGGAACTCGGTATTCTACGCGATCGTCAGCGCCTTCGTCAGCGCGGCGCTCGTCATCATGGCGGCCTACCCGCTGTCGAGGAAAGATTTTTTCGGCCGGAACGCGTTCATGACCTTCTTCGTCCTCACGCTGTTTTTCAACGGCGGCATCATTCCGTCCTACCTGCTCATGAAACAGCTGCATCTGATCGACACGATGTGGGCCGTCGTGCTTCCCGGAGCGGTGGACGCCTTTCTCATCATCATCGCGAAAACGTTTTTCCAGGAACTTCCGGATGAGCTCCGGGAAGCCGCCGCGATCGATGGCTGTCGGAACATCCGCTACTTGTGGAGCATCGTGCTGCCCGTCTCCAAGCCCATTCTCGCGGTCCTCGTGCTGTTTGCGGTCGTGCGCCAATGGAACGGATTTTTCGATGCGCTGATTTATTTGAGCGACGCCCACAAGTTCCCGTTGCAGCTGGTGCTGCGGAACATTCTGATCCAGAACCAGCCTTCCGGCAACCTGGTCAACGATATCGATACGCTGCTGGCGAAGCAGCGGGTCACCGAGCTGATCAAGTTCGGCGTCATCATCGTCGCGGCGCTGCCGCTGCTGGTACTGTACCCGTTCCTTCAACGCTATTTCGTCAAAGGCGTCATGATCGGTTCGATTAAGGGGTAAGCGTGAGCCTGAGTTCATTCTGCAAGGAGGTGGTGCCGCGGCGACGGCTTGGTTTTGGCATCGAAGTCTATGCAAAGAAAGGCAATGAGGCTTGTCATTCCAAGGGAGGTTCATCGGAAATGCATAAGAAAGTGTCCACTCTTCTGGCGCTCGTCGTCGCGACGGCGCTCACGCTAAGCGCCTGCAGCGGCGGCAAAAACGAGGAAAATTCGGCTTCTCCGTCCACCGGCGCTTCTTCGGCCGGCAGCAGCGCATCGGCGTCCCCGAGCGGCGACGGCGGCGCGGCGTCTTTCCCGCTGAAACAGAAGATCACGCTGAAAGCCGTATCCCCGAGGCCGGCGCTCGCGCCCAGCGATTTCAACGAACTCGAGATCGCCAAAAAAATAGAAGCCGCGACGAATGTGCATATCGAGTGGGAGACGATCGTCGACACCGATTACCAGGAGAAAAAGAACCTGCTGATCGCCAGCGGCAGCCTGCCGGATTTCTTCTATGGCGCGGGATTCTCCGACGCCGAACTGATGAAATACGGCAAAGACGGCACCATCATCCCGCTTAACGACCTCATCGATAAACATATGCCGAACCTGAAGGCGCTTTTCGACAAGCGGCCGGACTTGAAAGCGCTCGTCACCGCCCCGGACGGCAACATCTACTCATTGCCGAGCGGCGAAGAGCTCGGCACGGGCCAAGAGACGATCGGCTCCAACCCGGATTTCCTGTACATCAACCAAGACTGGCTGGATAAGCTGAAGCTTTCCATGCCGACGACGATCGAAGAGTACCACAACGTCCTCAAGGCGTTCAAAACGCAGGACCCCAACGGCAACGGCAAAGCCGACGAAATCCCGCTGACGTTCATGAACGCGTTCTGGACGGGGGACATCGGCTATCTGTTCGGCGCCTTCGGCATGCCGGACAAAACCTATCAGCCGGGCAACAACGCCTACGCCGAGCACCTGAACGTGGACAACGGCAAAGTATCGTACGCCGCCGTCCAGCCCCAGTTCAAGCAAGCGCTGGCCTATTTCCATCAATGGTTCGAGGAAGGCTTGGTCGACAAGGAGTCCCTCACGCAGGACGTCACGCAATATTTCGCCAAAGGCAAAAGCGATCCGGAAACGCTCGGCTCGTTCCTGTGGTGGGACCATACGGACGTCGTCGCCGACCGCGACAAGCATTATCCGATCGTGCCGCCGTTCAAGGACATGGTCGTCAAATTCAACAACGGCGGCTCGGGCGTCGGACGCGGCGGTTCCGTCATCACGAAGGACGACAAAAATCCGGAGCTGACGGCGCAATGGCTGGACTACCTGTATGAGCCGCACACGGCGGCCGAAGTCCGTTGGGGTCCGGTCGGCGTCTGGTTCGACCAGGACGCGAGCGGCAAACTCGTGCAGAAATCCGACCTGCAGAATCCGGGCGAATTCCGCCAGAAAGTGCAGCTTGGGCCGAGCGCGGCCGGCGTCATTACCGGCGAAGATTTCCAAAAGGTCGTCGCTCCGGAAGCGCGCGCCCAGCAGCGGATGGACGACATCAAGAACATTTTCGTTCCGCAGATGCAGAAGGAGAAGTTCCCGGACATTTTCTTCACCGAAGACGAGCTCAAAAAGATCGAACAGCTTAAGCCGGACATTCAGACGTTCACCGACTCCCAGCGCGCGAAATTCCTGTTGAACGGCGTTACGGACGGCGAATGGGATCAGTACGTGGATAAATTGAAGAAAATGGGTCTCGACGATTTGCTGAAGATTTACCAAGACGGTTACGACCGTTATATGGCCGCGCAAAAATAATAGGGTTGGACACAAGCCGGAACGGCTTTTCCGTTCTGGCTTGTCACCTATCGGGAACGCGGTTTTCGGAGGGATTCGCTTGTCAGAATTATGGACCGATTGGAACGGGTCCCTGCTCGCGGCGTGGTCATTCGACGAAGGAAGCGGGCATTTCGTCTGGGACGCGGCGGGCAGCCGCCGCGACGAAATCGAACACGCACAGCGCAAGGGCAGGTTCCAGCCGTCTCAGGACCCGCCTTGGGGGAAGGGCATCTCCGGATCGGCTTTGTCATTCGACGGGTATTCGACGTATATCCGCCGTTCCGCGGCCGACATCCGTCAGCCTTCCGAGGGTTTAACGATTTCGGCGTGGGTCGCTCCCAGAACGCACGAGTACGGCATGGAAAAACGATTGGCTGCGATCATCAGCCGGCATGATAGGGAAAAAGCGGAAGGTTACGTCTTCGGCGTGACGCGGAACGGGGAATGGTCGCTGCAGCTGGGCCTCGGCGGCGAATGGGCCGAACTCAGCACGCGCGAACCCGCGCTGCCCCTGCAGGAATGGTCATACCTGGCCGCGACGTTCGACGGAACGGCCATGAAGCTGTATTTGAACGGTGAACTTGCGGCTTCGAAAATCGTCGCGGCGGGTTCCGTCATCGCCCCTTCGTCGGAGGATTTGACGGTGGGCCGCAACAACCGCGGCGCCGTGCTGGTCGAACCGTTCGTAATGAACCACTTCAGCGGCTATATCGACGAGCTCGCGATATTGGACCGGGCACTCTCTGCGCAAGAGATTACGAGGTATTACGAGAGGTGCCTGGAACCGCACGGGGGTAAGCGTCCGGCCGTAGAACCGGCGGATTTCGGGGTGGGCCGGGAGAGATTCGCATCGGACTGCCACCGTCCGCAGTATCATCTGAGTGCTCCCTCGCATTGGATGAACGAGCCGCACGCGCCGATCTATTTTAACGGACTGTACCATCTGTTTTACCAATACAACCCGCAGGGGCCTTTTTGGCATTACATTCACTGGGGGCATTGGGTGAGCGAGGACCTTGTCCATTGGAGGGACCTCCCGCCGGCGCTGAGACCGGACGCGATATTGGATCCCGAAGGGGTATGGTCGGGGAGCGCATGCCTGGACGAGGAAGGGTATCCGGCTTTGTTTTTCACGGCCGGCAACAATGCCTGGAGGCCGAACCAGGCGGTGGGCTTGGCACGGAGCACGTATCCGCATGACGGGGATAACGATCTCGTGCATTGGATCAAACACCCGGAGCCGATCGTCATGCAAAGCGCGGAAGCCAATTGGCTGCCCGAATTCCGCGACCCGTTCGTCTGGCGGGAACGGGGAGAATGGTTCATGCTCGTCGGCACGGGAATTCCGGACAAGGGCGGCACGGCCGCAGTTTACCATTCTCCGGACATGAAGGAATGGTCGTGCAAAGGCTGCCTGTACTTGAGCGACTACGGAGAATACCCGGAACTCGGGACCGCTTGGGAGCTTCCGGTGCTGCTTCCGCTGCCGCGGGCGGACGGCCGTGCGTCCGGCAAGCACGTCCTGCTGATCAGCCCCTGGGGGCCGGGCGCCGAAGTCGAAGTCGTGTACTGGATCGGAAGTTGGGATCCGGATCGCTGCCGTTTCGTGCCGGACCGCGAGGAGCCGGAGATCATCGACGTCGGGGATTTCCATTTTACGGGCCCAAGCGGCATGGTCGATCCGAAGACTGGACGGTCTCTGCTGTTCACGATCGCGCAAGGCGAACGGACGCCGGAGATCGATTACGATTGCGGCTGGTCGCATGGCGCGGGTATGCCCGTGTCGGTGACGCTGAGGGACGACGGCCGCCTCGGCATCGAGCCGATCGGGGAAATCGCCCGATTGCGGGGCCGCAAGCTGTTCGAGGCGTCCGGCCTCGGCATGGAGGACATCAATGCCGGCCTGTCCGGCGTTCAAGGCGACATGCTGGAAATCGGCGTGTCTTTCGAGCAAGCGGACGCCGTTAGATATGGACTTTCCTTGAGGCGGACGCCGGACGGCGAAGAGGAGACGGTGCTGTATTACGACCGGGAGGCCGGCGCTCTCATGGTCAACAGGGAGCGCACGACGCTGGACCCGGCCGAACGGACCCGGGGAATTCAGGGAGGCCCGCTGGTTTTGGCGAAGGGCGAAAAGTTCCGGCTGCGCGTTTTCGTGGACCGGTCGCTGATCGAGGGTTACGCCAACGGGGTGCGAAGCCTCACGACGAGGGCTTACCCTTCCCGATCGGATGCCTTGGGGCTCCGATTATGGGCGGACGGGGAAGTTCGGGAGGCGTCGATCGAGGTGTGGGAGATGATGCCCGCCTTCGAAACCGGAAAATCCGGAAGTCAGAAGAAGTAGGGGAGAAGATGGACTTGCTGAACACTTTAACATATGACGAAACCTACCGGCCTCAATTCCACTATTCTCCGCCGGCCCAATGGATGAACGATCCGAACGGAATGGTGTATTACGAAGGGGAGTACCATCTGTTTTACCAGCACCATCCCGGAAGCACGGTCTGGGGACCGATGCATTGGGGGCATGCGGTCAGCAAGGATCTCGTCCGTTGGGAACAGCATCCCATCGCCTTGCGGCCCGACCGTAACGGAACCGTGTTTTCCGGAAGCGCCGTCGTCGATTGGAAGGACAGCAGCGGCTTTTTCGGGGGCGGTACGGGATTGGTCGCGATTTTCACGCAGGACGATTCCGACCCCGAGACGGGCGAGTCTCGCCAGCGGCAGAGCCTGGCGTACAGCAAGGACAAAGGAAGAACGTGGGCCATGTTCGCCGGCAATCCGGTGTTGACGGACGCCCGCTTTACGGACTTCCGGGATCCGAAAGTGTTCTGGGATGAGCGGAGAGGGAGATGGGCGATGGCGATCGCGGCGGGCGACCGCATCGCGTTCTATACTTCGCCGGATTTGAAGGAATGGACTTTCCGCAGCGAATTCGGGCAGACGGAAGGATCGCACGATGGGGTATGGGAATGCCCCGACCTGTTCGAGCTGCCGGTCGACGGCGACGAGAGGCGCCGCAAGTGGGTGCTGATCGTCAGCATCGGCGACAATCCGGACGAACCGGCCGGTTCGAGGACGCAGTACTTCGTCGGATCGTTCGACGGCGACAAGTTCGTGAACGAGAACGACGGGGATTCGGTTTTATGGCTGGATCATGGACGCGACAATTATGCGGCGGTGACGTGGTCGGACGTGCCGGGCGACGACGGACGCCGGTTATTGATAGGCTGGATGAGCAACTGGAAATACGCGAACCAGACGCCGACGGATGCTTGGAGGGGGGCGCTGACGCTTCCCCGCGTGCTGGAGCTTCGTTCTGGCGCAGCGGGAACGAGGTTGGTCCAGAAACCCGTGGACGATATCGTGACGCTTCGCGAATCGGTACGCGAGCTGCGGGACGTGACGGTGAAGGAAGGCGAAAATCCGCTTGCGGGGCTTGAGGCGGAATGTCTGGAAATCACGGCGGAATTGGAGTTGCGCGGCGCGGAGGAACTCGGCTTCCGCGTGCGGAAATCGGGCGCGGAGGAGACGGTCGTCGGGTACGACGCGAGCACGGGCCGCGTGTTCGTCGACCGGTCGCGTTCCGGGCAAAGCGACTTCCACGAAGGATTCGCCTGCCGGCATGAGGCCGACATTACCGTCCGCGACGGGCGTCTGCGCCTGCAGCTGTTCGTCGACCGGTCTTCCGTGGAGGTTTTCGCGGGCGAAGGCGAGCTCGCCATGACGGACCTCATTTTCCCGAGCGCCGGATCAATGGGATTGGAGTTTTACGCGAAGGGCGGAGAGATCGGAATCGTATCGATGAGCGTATCCGTCATAAAATCCATTTGGCAGGAAGCGCGATAAGGAGAAGGACCGGAGCAGTGCGGCGGTAATGCCGTTTCACTCCGGTCCTTTTTTTCAAGCGGCGCCGAACCCGCCGTCCAGGCTTCCGACCCACAAGCCGAATTCCTCGTCGCGTCGCCAGTCGAAGCCGGGAGAGGCGGTGACGATTCTCGGCCAGCCTGCATCGATTCGCCGCTGGACCGACTCCCAGGGGGGAATCCCGCTCGTCGCGTCCGGATGCTCGGTGCTGCAGGCGCCGACGGCGACCGCGGAGGTCAACGCTTGCCGGGGAGATTGGCCCCTTGCAAGCCCGGCAAGGAAACCCGCGATCGTGCAGTCTCCCGCGCCCGTCGTGCCGGCCACCGCCGTCTCGAAGCATGGAGAGAGCAGCTCGCGCCCGGTCCATTCGGCGTCGTCCAAACCCAGTTTGCTCTTCAGGGGGGCCAGCCGCGAAGTGTCGGACGCCGTCCGCAAATAGAAGCCTTGGTCCCCAAGTTTGATCCCGGCGACTGCGCAACCGTAAGCGATCATTTCTCCCGCCAGTTCACGAACGATCCCCAAGGTTTGCCCCTTCGCCGCGTTGCCGCAGCCATGCGTTCTCTCGAGATCCTCATAGCATTCACGGCGAAGCATGAACAGGATTTCCTCGAAGCTGGGGAGAAACAGATCCGTAAACGGGAGAACCCTTTCCAGAATCGTCCTCCAATCCACCTTACCGGAGGTGGATTGGGGGTCGGGTTTCGACATGTCCAACGACGTGACTGCCCCGGCGCCCTTCGCTTTGCGGAACAGCGCCTCGAGCTCCCGTCCCTGCTCGGCATACATCCTCCGCATGACGGGAGGATAGCCGAAATGGAATATCTTGCAGCCGGACAGCGGGGCTAGAGGAACGTCAGCATCCGTAAACTGGTCGTTAACGCCCGGACCGTGCAGGAACAGACGATCCATGCCTGGTGGGCTCATGACAATCGTATAGGAGGTCGATCCGGAAGCGCTGAGAATCAGGTGGTCGGAGGCGCCCGGCGCCTGACGGTCAAGTAGGTCGCGGATCGCGCGGCCGTGATCGTCGTCCGCGATCCGCGCGAACAGCGAAGCGGTGTGCCCGAGCCGGCGCAAAGCTAGGCCGGTATTGGCCACCGAGCCCCCGGTCGACAAGACGGCCGGACCGACCTCGATCAGTTTGCCGGGCACGAGGGTTGCCGACCAGGAATCCTCGGCTCCCGGGGAAGCTATGAACGCCGGGATGAAATCCAGATTGATGTTTCCAGCGAGCACGAAATCGCAATTTCGTTCAGAAGAAGGCATCGGCCTCAACTCCCGTTATCCAAATCTTGTATTTTCACGGAAAGGCACAGATATTAAGTTAAACGTTTTTCTCGTTGAAGTAAATGTGTTTTTTTCTTGTGTTCACCACGTTGACAGGAAAAAAAGAGAGGCTATAATGAAGTCATAAACGGTCAAAAACGATCACAAACGATATAAAACATTCAAATATAAATCGCAAACGATCATGCGTACAGCAATCGACGCATCGGTGCGTGCGTGTTGATGGAGCGTGGGAATATGTACGAGGCGGAACGCAAAAGAAAGATCATGGAAATCCTGAACGAGACCCTGCGCGTGGACGTGCAAAGCCTGAACCAATGGCTCGGGGTGTCCGAATCCACGATCCGGCGCGATCTGAAGGAACTCGAGGAAGCGAATTTGCTGAAGAGGACGCACGGCGGGGCGATCCTTCCCCAGAACGTCAATTTCGAGCCCACCTTCCTGGAGAAAGAAATCAGCCGGGGGGAAGCCAAGAAAGCCATCGCCGCCAAAGCCGCTGAGCTCGTCCGCGAGGGCGATGTCATCTTGCTCGATTCCGGCACGACAATGCTTTACTTGGCCAAGGAACTTAAGCGCTTTCGCAAGCTCACGGTCGTTACGAACGCGATCCCGGTCGCGCAGGAACTCCATGCTTTCGACGGGATCGAGCTGATCGTGATCGGCGGTTCTCTCCGTAAAGGAATCTGGTCGCTGGTCGGACCGTTCGCGGAACAAATCCTCGGCATGATCCATGTGGATACGGCATTCGTCGGCACGAACGCCATTCACCCCGAAGCGGGCCTCAGCACGCCGAACGTAGACGAAGCCAGCATTAAACGCAAGATGATCGCGAGCGCCAAGAAGACGGTCTTGCTCGCGGACTCCTCCAAAATCGGGGAAGTGAATCTCGTCAAATACGCCGCTCTTTCCGAAATCGATACGTTCGTGACGGACGACGAGGCTTCGGAAGACGGACTGAAAGAATTGGCGGCGAAAGGTTTGAAGATCGAAGCCGTCGTTTGCCGCGGATCCAATTGAACGTTAAGAAAGCCATTTCGACAAATACGAGGTGCCTCATGTACGACGTAGTGGCTCTGGGGGAGCTTTTGATCGATTTCACACCGCAGAAGATGGCGGAAGGAAAGGATTCTTATTTCCAGAAAAATCCCGGCGGCGCGCCGGCCAACGTCCTGGCAGCCTTATCCAAGCAAGGCAGGAAGACGGCCTTTATCGGCAAAGTCGGACGGGACTCGTTCGGCGAATATTTGGCCGGCATCCTTCGGAATAACGGCATTTCGACCGAAGGAATGGTTTTCTCGGAAACGGAGAACACAACCTTGGCGTTCGTCGAACTGAATGATCGGGGAGACCGTACCTTCACTTTCTATCGGAAACCGGGCGCGGATATGATGCTGAAGCCGGAGGAAGTCGATCTCGGTCTGATCGGCAGCGCGAAGATGTTCCATTTCGGCTCGATCTCTTTGACCGACGAGCCTTCCCGCGCGGCGACGCTGCGGGCTTTGGACCATGCCAAAAACCGGGGGCTCGCGATTTCCTACGATCCGAACCTAAGGCTTCCGCTATGGCCGGAGGCTGATACCGCCAAACGGACGATTTTAAGCGTCTTCCCCTATGCGGACATTCTGAAAATATCGGAGGAAGAACTGGCTTTCCTGATCGGGACGGAAGATCTAGAGGAGGGGACCCGGCAAATCGCGGAGACATACGGGACGACGCTGATCTTCGTCACCCGAGGCGAGAGGGGCTGTTATTACAGGGCGGGATCGGTAACGGGAAGCGTGCCGGCTTTCCGCGTGGAAACGGTGGACACGACCGGCGCGGGAGACGCTTTTCTCGGCGGCGTGCTGGGAAGGATTTTGGAAGAGGACATTCCTCTCAAACTTCTCGGCCCAGACAAGCTGGAAGCGATCGCCGCATTCGGCAACGCGATGGGGTCGCTCGCGACCACCCGGCGCGGCGGCATTCCTTCCATTCCGGAAAGGGCCGAAGTCGAAGCGCTGCTGAAAGGCAAGATTCCGATCTGAAGACCGGAATTTTGCAGGGTACGTATGAAAGCGATTACGGTCATTCGGCGAAAGGAGTGATGCCATCGGGAAAATCCATGCAGGTAATGAGAGGTACAAAGGGAGTTGGTCAGACATTCGGAAAGCGATACAGGCAACAAATAAAGAACGAGTGCGAACGACGGCTTAATCCACGGCGAATGGTTGCAGCCCGGTCGTTCACACCCGTATTCCAACCTGCCCAAAAATCTTGTCGATTTTAAAAGCAAGCCTATTTGTATTGTGCAACAAAGGGTTGCGATGTTCAACCCTTACCAGGCATGCGTCACCACCATTATCTAATCGGAGGTCTTTAACCTTTATGAAATCCTATAAACTCGTCGTTCTCATGATGCTCGCGCTGACGCTGGTCCTATCGGCTTGCGGCGGTAAAAAAGAAGAATCCTCCCCGAGCCCGAGCGCTTCCCAAAGCAGCCAACCTGCGGCTTCCGAGTCCGCTAAGCCGAGCGAAGAGCCGGCCAAAAAGCTGAAGATCGGCCTTACCGTCCCGAATCTGTCGAACCCGTTCTTCGTCGCGATGTCCAAAGGCGCGCAGGAAGTCGCCGCCAAATACAACGCCGAAGTCACCGTGGTCGCGGCGGACCAGGATCTGGCAAAGCAAACCCAGCAAATCGAGGACTTCATCACGCAGAAGGTCGACTTGATCCTGCTCAGCCCGTTCGATTCCAAGGGCATCGCGGGCGCGGTACAGCAAGCGAAAGCGGCCAACATTCCGGTCGTCGCTCTGGACGGCAGCGCGGAAGGCGGCATCGACTCCGTCGTGATGACCGATAACGTGGAAGCGGGCCGCCTAGTCGGCGAATACCTGGCCAAGCGCCTGAACGGGAAAGGCAACATCGTCGTCATCGACGGGCCGCCGGTTTCCGCCGTGACGGACCGCATCAAAGGCTTCAACGAAGTGCTGGCCAAATATCCGGACATCAAAGTCGTCGCCAACCAGAACGGCGAAGGCAACCGCGAAAAGGCGCTCACCCTGATGGAAAGCATTCTGCAGGCGAACAAGAAAATCGATGCGGTGTTCTGCATCAACGACGAGGAAGGCGTAGGCGTCAAAATCGCGCAAGAGCAAGCCGGCCGCCAGGACGAGTTCTTCATCGTCGGCGTCGACGGTGCTCCGAGCGCCGCGGACGCGTTGAAAGAGAAGAAAAGCTACGCGGCGACTTCCGCCCAATTCCCGAACCAAATGGCGATCCAAGGCGTCGAGCTGGCGCTGAAAGTGATCAAAGGCGAGAAGGTCGAACCGCAATTCTTGATTCCTCCTCAGTTGATCACGCAAGACAACGTGGATACTTACAAAGGCTGGTAATGGCCTGAATGGCGAGGTGCGGCGTCCCGGTGCGGGCGCCGCTCTTGTCCGATCACGAGGGGGGGTGCCGGAAATGGAAGTTTTACGAGAAAGAAACGCCAAGAGCCCAGAGGAGGCCCAGCCCGCACTGCCGAATCCGGTGATGCGGATGGAGGCGGTCTGTAAGTCGTTTTCCGGCGTCAGGGTGCTGAATAACGTGCATATCGAGCTGCACAGAGGCGAAGTTCATGCCCTCATGGGCGAGAACGGAGCGGGTAAATCGACCCTCATGAAGATCATGGCGGGCGTATACCGGGCGGATTCCGGCACGATCGCTTACAAGGGCCGTCCGGTTCAATGGCATAGCCCCATGGAGGCCAGGGACCAAGGGATCAGCGTCATCCACCAGGAAATCAGCTTATCACCGAACCTGTCCATCGGCGAGAACATTCTGATGGGCACGACATTCCCGAAGAACCGTCTGGGGCTCGTAAAGTGGAGCGAGATCCACGACAAGGCGGCGGCAATTCTGCGTTCGATCGGATCGGACTTGAATCCGCGTTTAAGCGTATCCGCGTTAAGCATAGCCCAGCAGCAAATGGTCGAGATTGCCCGGGCACTGTCCTTCAATTCCGAAATCCTGATCATGGACGAGCCGACGGCGTCTTTAACGGATAAAGAAATCGAAAAGCTGTTCGAAATCATCCGGGATTTGAAAAGAAAAGGCGTAGCCATTGTCTATATATCGCACCGGATGGACGAAATCTTCCGCATTTCAGACCGGTTCAGCGTCTTGCGGGACGGGCAATGGATTGCGAGCGGTCCCATCGCCGAGACGAATCCCGATCATCTGGTCAAGCTGATGGTCGGCCGGGAAATCAAGGAACTGTTCCAGCGTCAGCCAGGCGAAGCGACGGTCCGCTCGGCCGGTGCCGTTCCCGTGCTGGAGCTGAGGGACGTCTCCGACAAGAATGCGGTCAAAGGTGTTTCCCTCAAGCTGTATCCGGGGGAGATCGTGGGCGTCGCCGGGCTCGTGGGAGCCGGACGGACGGAACTGGTCCGCGCAATATTCGGACTTAGCCCGCTCGTGGGGGGCAAGATCTTGATCGACGGGGTGGAGACGCGCATCGCGTCTCCTGCCGACGCGATGCGGCAAGGGATCGCCCATGTTCCCGAGAGCCGGAAGGAACAAGGGTTGTTTCCGAACCTGTCGGTGAAGGAAAACATCCTGATGGCGCAGCTTCGCGTATACAGGCAAGCCGGCCTGCTGAAATACGGCAGGATGAATGAGGACGCCGAAGGCTACATCCGGGACCTCGGCGTGAAGACGGCGACCAAGGAGCAGAACGTGATGGGGCTCAGCGGAGGCAACCAGCAGAAGGTCGTCATCGCCCGATGGCTGTCGATCGCGCCCAAAGTGCTGCTGCTGGACGAACCGACGCGGGGCGTCGATATCGGCGCCAAAACCGAAATCCACAAAATCATCAGCAAGCTTGCCGAGCAAGGGCTGGCGGTGCTCATGATCTCTTCAGAGCTGCCGGAAATCCTGGGCGTAAGCGACCGGATCCTGGTCATGCACGAGGGAAGGATCCGGGCCGAACTGCCCCGTTCGGAAGCGACGCAGGAGAAGATCATGCATTATGCGACCGGGGAGATGAAATAGATGGAGACGACCGTTCAAACGGCGGGACGTACGATTTCGAAACAGAAGTTCATGCTTTACTTCAACCAATTGGGCATGCTGGTGATCCTGATCCTTCTGTGCGCGGTTATGGCGGTGTTTGCTCCTCATTTCACGGATATCAGCAACGTGATCACGGTGCTGAAGCAAATTTCCATTACCGCGATTCTCGCGGCGGGAATGACGATGGTGATTCTGACCGGCGGCATCGACCTTTCGGTCGGTTCCACGATGGCGTTGTCCGGCGTGTTGTCCGTCATGATGACGAACGCGGGAGTGAACCCCGTCCTCGCGATGCTCGGAGGAGCGGCGATCGGCTATGCGGCTGGCGCCGTAAACGGTTATTTCACGGCGTATCCCAAGCTTCCATCGTTCATCGTGACGCTCGGAAGCATGACGTATCTCCGCGGACTGGCTTACGTCATCAGCGGAGGTTATCCGATCGTGCTCTCGAATTCCACGTTCAAATTCGTCGGATCCGGCTATATCGCCGGAATTCCCGCGATGATCTACATCATGGCCATCGTATATATCATCATGTTCTTCGTGCTGAAGTACACGATGTTCGGCAGGCACGTTTACGCCATCGGTGGGAATGAAGAAGCCGCGCGGCTCACGGGAATCAAGGTCAAGCGCGCCCTGCTGAACGTCTATTCCATCAGCGGGCTGCTCGCCGGCATCGCCGGAGTCGTCATGGCGGGCCGCCTGTTCTCGGGGCAGCCGATGATCGGCGTCGGCGCCGAGCTGGACGCGATTGCCGCAGTCGTGCTCGGCGGTACCAGCTTCGTAGGCGGCTTCGGCAAAATACAGGGGACGATCATCGGCGTGCTGATCATCGGCGTTCTCGTGAACGGCCTTACGCTGTTAAACGTCGATTTCTACTGGCAGCAAGTCGTCAAAGGCTTCGTCATCGTGGCTGCGGTCTTGCTGGATCGACTGCGGACCAAAGGCTGACCTCAGGCTGAGGAGGCATTCACCCATGCGTATCCCTGCGATCCGAAGCATACGCACCCGCATCATGCTGATCGTCCTGCCGGTTGTCGTTGCGGCCATGGCGGCCTTGTCGGCGATCACTTATCAAAATTCGAAAACGCTCATCAACCGGGAAATCGAGAGCAAGATGCAGCAACAGCTGGACGCCACGATCCAATCGATCCAAACCCGATTGACGGCGCATGCGAAAATTCCCGAGACGCTCGCGCGTGCCGTCGAGGCCTCCGCCGACCATATCGAACAGGAAGCCTTGATCGACATGATCATGAAGTTCCTGTCGGCCAACGCGGATACGTTCGGCGTGGGCGTCTGGTTCGAGCCGCGCCAGTACAAACAATATCTCGAGTATTTCGGTCCCTATGCTTACCGCTTTAACGGGCAAGTGCAGTACACGCTCGAATCCAGCACGAAGGAATACGATTACCCGAGCCGGCAATTCTACCGGATCGGCCGCGACACGGATCGGGCCGTCGTGTGGTCCGATCCCTATTACGACGAAAGTTCGAAATCCGACGTGCTGACGGCGACCGCCCCTTTTTACCATTACGATAAAAAATTCCGCGGCGTCGTGACGGCGAACGTCGATCTCGAAAGCCTCCAGCAAGCGGTGGCGTCAATCCGGGTCGGAGAGACCGGCCGGGCATTCCTGCTGGACAAACAAGGCGACTATATCGCGGACCGAGACGGCTCGAAACTGCTGAAGGTGAATATCGCGCAGGACGCCAACCGGGGCTTGGCTTCTCTGGGACAAGTTATCTTGGCTTCTCCGGACGGGCTGGGGGAATATGCCGACGAGGAAGGGAAAGTCCGTGTCTATTATGCCGAAGTTCCGCTTACGGGCTGGAAGCTGGCCTTGCAAATACCTGAACGGGAATTGTACCGTCCACTTCGCCAGCTTCTGATCCAATCCATTCTTGCGATCGCGCTGACGCTGCTGGCCGTTTCGCTTGTTATCTATCTATTCGCGAGATACACGAAACGGCAGATCAGCCAGGTCAGCCGGCTTTCCGCCGCGATGGCGGCGGGCGACTTCACGCAAACCGCCGCGGTCCGATCCCGGGACGAGATCGGCGAGATGGCGGCCGATTTCAACCGCATGACCCGGGAGCTCGGCGCCGTCATCCGGCAAATGAACGACAGCGCCGAACTGGTCGCAGGCACTTCCGAACAGCTCACGCTAAGTACGGAGCAGACGACGAAGGCTGCCGAAGGAATCGCGGAAGCGGTGCTGGCCGTGGCGGCGGGGAGCGACGAGCAAGTGCGAGCGATGTCCGCCGCGAACGGAAAGGCGGCGGATACGTCCAGCCGCTTGGACGACATTTCCTGCCTCATAGAATCGATGGCCGGCGTATCGTCTTTCGCGCTCCGAACGGCCGCCGAAGGCCACGAGACGCTTCGGGCCGCGGTCGACCACGTCCATGACGTCGACGGCAAGGTCCGTCGGGCCGCGGATATCATCGAATCGCTGCACGCAAAATCCCGCGACATCGACGACACGATGGAACTGATCGGTCGGGTCTCGTTCCAGACGCGGATCTTGGCGCTGAACGCGGGCATCGCGGCCTCTCAAGCCGGCGCGCACGGGAAGGCATTCATGGTCATCGCCGAAGAGATCCGTGGTTTGGCGGAGAATTCGGCCAACTCCGGCTCGCGGATCCAGGAGACGGTCGGTGAGATCCGCCGTGAAATCCAACTGGCCAAGGAGCTGATGGACGCCAACCTCCAGGCCGTGGACGGCGGTAAGACGAAAATCGAATCCGCGGCGCAATCGTTCGGGAGAATCGTCCATGCCGTTCAGGAAGTTTCCGAGCAGACCGACGGCGTATCGGACGCGATCGGGGAGATCCGATCGCACATGTCGGACATGGCGGAGACGGTTCGACAAATGACGGAGATCGCCCGGCAAGCCGCCGATCAAACCGGCAGCGTCTCCGCCTCCACCGAAGAGCAGATGGCTTCGATGCAGGAAATCGCCGCCGGAGCGGGTACGCTCGCTTCCCTGGCAAACGAATTGAAAAGAACGATCAACCGGTTCGCGGTCTAGCGGGTGAGTTTGCTCCGGCTGCCGAATCGACCTGAAGCGCAAACGTGCGGACGTTTGCGCTTTGCCTTTATTTTGAAAGGTTTTTCTTTACTCCCCACCGTTGCGGTCTCGAAAGCGCCATGTTAAACTGTACCGTAAACACGCGTTTACGAACGTTCGCGGTCTGTCGCTCAAGGCTTGTTTTACCCTCAATTCGATCGGGACGGGAGATTCGGGAAGCAACATGGACCTCAAAAAACTATCATTATGGCGTCTGGTATGGCCGATCATGATCGAGCTATTCCTTCAATTCATGATCGGAACCGCGGACACGCTCATGGTCAGCCGCATTTCGGACGACGCGGTCGCGGTCGTGGGACTGTCCAATCAATTTTTTCAGGCAGTCATCATGCTCTTCGCGCTTGTGACCGGCGGAGCCGGCATCATCATTTCGCAGAAGCTCGGCGGCGGCAAAGAGAAGGACGCCCGGGTCGTCGCGGCCATGTGCTTCTCGAATACAGTCGGCTTCGGCGTGTTGGTCAGCGTCGTACTGGCCGGAGGCTCCGGTTGGGTCGCCGCGGCCTTGCAAACGCCGGATCAGCTGAAGGATATGGCCTCCGGCTACATCGGCATCGTGGGCGGCGGCACGTTGTGGATGGCTGCGGTTATGGCGCTGAGTACGGTGATCCGGAGCACGGGCAATACGAAGGGGCCGATGCTGGTCGCGATCGGCATGAACCTCGTGCATATCGCCGGCAACTACGGCTTCATTTTCGGAGAGCTTGGGCTCCCTAAACTCGGTTTGACGGGCGTCGCGATCTCGACGGTGAGCAGCCGGGTGCTGGCTTTGATCGCGCTGTACTTGATTTACCGGCGTTCCTTCTCCGCCCCGATCCGTATCCAGGATTATGTGCGGTTCGACTTCCCCTTGCTGAAGGAGGTCGCCCGGTTAGGTTTGCCGATGGCGCTCAGCAGTGCATCGTGGACGGTCTCCCAGGTGACGATCTACTCCATGGTCGCGACGATGGGCACCGAGCAGCTGGCCGCGCGGACGTATCTCAACACGATGGAGTCGTTCTGTTTCACGGCCGGGTGGGCCTTCGCCATGGCGGTACAGATCCAGGTGGCCGCGTTCTTCGGAGCCGGAGATCACGAGAGGGCGTTCAAGAGCGCCTACAAAGCCCTGTTCTGGGGCGAAGTCGTCGTGATCGCCAATTCGCTGGTCCTGTTCGCGTTCGGCAAGCAGCTTCTGTCTCTATTCACGGACAACCCGGACATTATCCGCATCGGCGTCGGCATCCTCGTGTGCGATCTCATCCTACAGCCGCTGAAAATGGCGAACATGCCGATCAACAACTCGCTGAACGCGGTCGGCGATACCCGGTACGTGATGATCGTGAGCATGATCAGCATGTGGGCGGTGGCGGTCGGGGGCACCTATACGTTCGGCATCGCGTTCGGCTGGCTCGTGTACGGCGTCTACGCCGCCATGATTACGGACGAAGCCATTCGGGCGATCTTGGTCAACCGGCGATGGTTCAGGCGAAAATATTTACCGAAGGAGCGGTTGGCCCATGACAAGCTCGCAGCCGGCAACATTAGCGGTTAATCAGATCGGCTCGTCTTCGGAGGTCCGAACGACGGGCTCCAAGACGATTACGCGAAGGAGCATCTGGCGGGAAGGCCGCCCACGCTCGAGGACGTCATGGACACCTACTGGAATTCTCCCGCCGTTTTCGCGATGTCCCGTTTTGCTTGAATAAACACGAAGAAAGGCCGCCGTGAGGGCGGCCTTTCTTTAAGAGATGACCGGAATTTCCGGTTATCTCAGCTCATTTGGGCGCTTTGCGGTGACGTTGACCGGAAATTCCGGTTATCGTTACGCATTTTGGCGTTTACACGGGTTAAATAGCCGGAATTTCCGGTCAAAAGTTGAAATTGTCCGGATCGGCGCCGACGCGCTGGTTCTTGTTCAAGCCGTCGATGGCCGCCATGTCGTCCGGGCTCAGCTCGAAATCGAAGATGGCCGCGTTTTCGACGATGCGCGGTTCGCGGATCGATTTCGGAATCGTGATGATTCCGCTCTGCAGGTCCCAGCGCAGCACGATTTGAGCAGGCGTTTTCCCGTATTTCTCGGCGATCGAAGTGATCGTGGTATCCTGAAGCACGAGGCCTTGGCCGAGCGGCGACCACGCTTCGGTTTGGATGCCCTTGCTGCGGTTGAATTCGCGGAGCTCCACCTGCGAGAGGTATGGATGCAACTCCACTTGGTTGACCGCCGGAACGACCTCCGCATCCGCAAGAATGTCCTTCAGATGGTGGACGTGGAAATTGCTCACCCCGATGGCGCGGACTTTCCCCGTTTTATATATCTTCTCGAGCGTTTTCCACGTTTCGGCGTATTTACCCTTCACCGGCCAATGCACGAGGTACAGGTCCAGATAATCCAGACCCAGCTTCTTCAAACTGAGATCGAAAGCATCCAAAGTCGTTTGGGTTCCTTGGTCCGAGTTCCAAACCTTGGAGGTGATGAACAGCTCCTCGCGCTTCACCGAGTATTCCTTCATCGACTCGGCGATGGCTTGTCCCACGCCTTCCTCATTGCGGTAGACGGCGGCGGTATCGATGCTGCGGTACCCGTTTTTAATAGCGGCTTTGACGGAATCGATCACCTCTTGGCCTTCTTGGACTTTGAATACTCCGAGTCCGAACCACGGCATCTTGACGCCGTTGTTCAAAGTCACCGTGTCCTGCAAATGCTGCGGCATATCCTGGCTCATGTTCTCGATCTCCTTTGCGACGGTCTGCCCACATTATAGAGGAACGGCGGGGTCACAATCAAAACGGCTCGATCACGTGAACTGGATAAACGCACGTCCATTCAGCCTGCTAACGGTTCTCCGGTGTTTGAACTGGAAAAGGTGCTGTTTATTCCGGCTGTCTTGGAGAATTCCTGCCGTTTCGAAGCTTTGAACTGGAGGAATTCCAGTCCGCGGATGCTGGGTGGCTTATCTTGGCTTGCTAGACTGGAGGAATTGCAGTCCGCAAGCCCATCCTGGCCTATAAAAAGTTATTAGGACCGTGGGTTTAAGGTGATTGACACCGCGATGCATCTGGTATACAATTCCAAATGTAAGTGATCACTTGCATTGAAGAAAGGAAGAGCCATGGGAGACGATCTGAAAACAAGCGACAAAATCCTGCTGGCCGCGATCGACCTCATGGCGGAGAAAGGCTACGACGGCACGACGACCAAGGAAATCGCGGCGGCCGCCGGCGTGAACGAGGTGACGCTGTTCCGCCATTTCGGCACAAAGCAGAAGCTGCTCGAGGCCGCGTTCCACCGTTACCACTATGCGGAAGAAATGACGAAGCTTTTTGCCGAGTCCCTGAACGGAGATCTGTACGCGGACCTGCTTCTGGTCAGCCGAACCTACCACAGGCTGATGAACCGGAACCGCAAGCTGCTTAACATCGCCCGGAAAGGCAGCAGCAGCCTGCCCGAAGCTGTCTATCAGGAAGCCGGGCGCCATCCGAAGCAGCTTCGGGATTTATTGACGGAATACCTGGTCACCATGTCGGAACAAGGCAAGGCGGCGGTATCGAATCCGCAGATGCAGGCCATGTCGTTCATGTGGATGAACTACGGCGCATTTTTCAGCGATTTGAACGCCGAGGGTGTCGCGCAGGAAAACTTGCTGGAAGAATTCATTCAAGAAAGCGTGAAGCTGTTCGCTAGGGCTTTAACCCCCTAGCTTTTTTTACCCACATTATGCAAGTGTGTACTTGCACTCAAACAGTGAAAGGATGGATCGAATATGCCCCTTGAAGAGAAGCCGAATGGTATGGCCCTCATGCGTTTAATGATGTTCACCGTCATGATCTCCTCGATGAACGCCATGATGATGAACGTAGTGCTTCCCCAGATCGGCAGGGAGTTTCATTTGGCCTTGGCTCAAGTAAGCTGGCTGTCATCGGCCTACGCTTTGATTTACGCGTTCGGTACCGTCATGTACGGGAAGCTGGCGGACCGATTCCCATTGAAAAGCCTGCTGACGTTCGGCCTGTCGTTGTTCGCGGCAGGTTCGCTTGTCGGGCTCGTTTCGCAAACCTTCGGAACCGCTCTCCTTGGCAGATGCCTGCAGTCCGCGGGCGCCGCGGCGCTGCCCGCGATGGCTTTGATCATTCCCGTTCGGTACTTCGCACCGGATAAGCGCGGCTCGGCATTGAGCATGACGGCGGTCGGGACCGCGCTCGGAGGCGCCCTGGCTCCGGTCGTTTCCGCGTCGATCGTGAGCATCGCGAACTGGCGCTGGCTGTTCCTGCCTTCGTTGTGCATGTTGCTGCTGATTCCGCTGTTCCGCAAATACTTGGAGTTCGAGCCCAAGGGGGCTCCTCGCCCGTTCGATTGGTTAGGCGGGGGGTTGCTTGCCGCATCCGTCTCGTTTCTCTTGCTCGGAGTGACGAATAGAGACGGGGGATACGCGGCAGCCGGCGCGGCGTCGTTCATCCTGTTTGCCGTAAGGATTCGAACGGCACGCGAACCTTTCGTCCAACCGGCGATTTTCCGCAACGCCAAATATACCGTCGCTCTGGCGTTGGCTTTTCTCATCGCGGGCGTCGGCACCTCCCTTTTTATCCTGACGCCGGTTCTCTTCGCCGGGGTTTACGGGCTGAATGCGGGCATGATCGGCTTCGCCATGGTTCCGGCCGCCGCAGCGGCCGCGATTCTGGGCAGGAGAGGGGGGAAACTCGCGGACCGGAAAGGCAATTTCCGGTTGTATGCCCTGGGTTCTTCCTCTATCATCGCTTGTTTTGCCTTGTTGTCCGTCTTCGCGGGCGTTCCTCCGCTTTGGATCTCTTTCATCCTTATTTTCGGGAATGTCGGCCAGTCTTTCGTTCAAATCGCGATGTCGAATACCGTATCGGGATCGTTGCCTAAGGAACAGGTGGGAGTAGGGATGGGACTGTTCTCCATGACCGGCTTTCTCGCGCAGGGTATCGCCGCCGGCGTCTACGGGATCGTCGCCGCGCAAGGAGCTCGCGCGGCATGGAATCCTTTGCACATGGTCGACGCAGGAGGATTATTCAGCAATATCTATTTCGTGCTGGCCGTCATCCATATCGGGATTTTGCTTATCTATCGATATACGTTCGTACGAAGGCGGAGTAAACGGAGAGAGGAAGAGGTAAGCAGATGACCGTTTCAAATCAGGAAAGGATCCGGCAACAATTGTCGTCATGGCCGGGCGTAACCGTGCAGCCCCATCGTTTCGGAGGCATCGAATTTCTTTACCGCGGCCGGGAAATCGGGCACCTTCATGGCGATTCTCTGGTCGACCTCACTTTACCGAAGAGGCAACGGGATCAAGCATTGGAGGAGGGGCGGGCAAGGCCGCATCATATTTATCCCGAATCGGGCTGGGTATCCATTTATCTCGAGTCGGAGAAGGAATTGGACCAAGCCCTGGCGTTCTTGAGGTTGAATTATGAACGGTTGGCAGCCAAACTTCCGGAGAGCGAATAAAACGACGCGCGCACCCTTGGTCTTTTCTTGACTGAGGGTGTTCAACTTTTGTGCAATGAGAGTTAAATTTTATCGTCAACACGGTAGGGGAAATCAAGTCTTCGAACCTCCGCCCGGTGTACAATAGGGTCAGAATAGCAAAAGAAGGGCTAAGCCCCGGACAAGAAAGGAAGCGCTCACATGGATCAGGTTCGGATCGGCATCGTCGGACTCGGCAATATGGGATCGGGACACGCTCGTTACTTAAGCAAGGGCGAGGTAGAAGGGGCCGTGCTGACGGCGGTTTGCGACGGGGACCGGCAGCTGCTGGAGCGGGTCGCCGGCGAGTGCGGCGAAGGCGTTGCGGCTTTCGACGACGCATCGGCGTTTCTGTCGTCAGGTTTGATCGACGGCGTCCTCATTTGCACGCCGCACTACAGTCATCCCCCGCTGGCGATCGAAGCGTTCCGCAACGGTCTGCACGTCCTGATCGAGAAACCCGCGGGCGTCTACACGAAGCAAGTCCGTGAGATGAACGAGGCGGCGGCTGCCACGGACAAAATTTTCGGCATCATGTACAACCAGCGGACGAATCCGATGTACCGCAAGCTGAGAGAGTTGATCCGGCAAGGGGAGCTCGGAGAGATCCGCCGGCTCAACTGGATCATTACCGACTGGTATCGGCCGCAGCACTATTATAATTCGGGAGGCTGGCGGGCCACGTGGGCGAAGGAAGGCGGCGGCGTGCTCATGAACCAGGCGCCCCACCAACTGGACCTATGGCAATGGATTGCCGGCATGATGCCGACGCGAATCCGCGCCTTCTGCTCGTTCGGCAAACGCCGCGACATCGAGGTCGAAAACGAAGTGACGGCCTACGCGGAATACGCGAACGGGGCGACGGCGGTTTTCATTACGTCGACCTGCGAGACTCCGGGCACGAACCGTTTGGAGGTGACGGGGGATCGAGGCAAAGCGGTCGTCGAAGAAGGCCGCCTGCGGTTCTGGCAGCTGGACGTATCGGAGCCGGAGTTTAACCGGACGGCGAAGGAGAGCTTCGCGGCGCCGGGTAAACGGGAGATCCCGATCGAGCTGGAACCGGGCGACGGCGAGCAGCACATCGGCATCACCCGCGATTGGGTCCGCGCGATCCTGACCGGGTCGCCGCTGCTGGCGCCCGGCGAGGAAGGCATCCGCGGCTTGACGCTCGCCAACGCGATGCTCCTGTCCACTTGGACGGACGGATGGGCGGAGCTTCCGCTGGATGAAGACTTGTTCTACCGCCTGCTGCAGGAGAAGATCCAAGCTTCCGGGGCGGTCCGCGCATGAGCAAGCAGGACGGAATGAACTACGCGCCTCAGGGCAAACCGCGACCGGTCGTGAAGCCGGGCGAGTTCGCGGTCGCGGCGGTCCATTTGGATCACGGCCACATTTACGGCATGTGCAACGGGTTGAAGGAAGCGGGCGCGTCCGTGAAATGGGTGTACGATCCCGATCCGCGGAAGGTGCGGGACTTCCTACAGGCGTTTCCGGAAGCGGCGCCGGCCGATTCTCTGGAGCAAGTCCTGCAGGACCCGGAAATCCGGCTCGTGGCCGCCGCGGCGGTGCCGAGCGAGCGCGGGCCGCTGGGCGTAAGCGTCATGGAGCACGGCAAAGATTATTTCACGGATAAGACGCCGTTCACCGCATTCGCCCATCTCGAGATGGCCGAGGAGACGTGCGAGCGGACGGGCCGCAAATATTGGGTTTATTTCAGCGAGAGGCTTCACGTGGAGAGCGCCGTCTATGCGGGACAACTGATCGAGGACGGCGCGATCGGCCGCGTCGTGCAGGTGCTCGGCCTCGGGCCGCACCGGCTGAACGCGCCGTCGCGACCGGCATGGTTTTTCGAGAAGGAGCGGTATGGCGGCATCCTGTGCGATATCGGAAGCCATCAGATCGAGCAGTTCCTCCACTACGCAGGTTGCCGCGACGCCAAGGTGCTGCACAGTAAGGTCGCCAATTACCGCAACCCGGAATATCCGGAGCTGGAGGATTACGGGGATGCGACGCTGCTGGGCGATAACGGGGCGACGAATTATTTTCGCGTGGATTGGCTGACGCCCGCCGGGCTGTCGACCTGGGGCGACGGTAGAACGGTCATTCTCGGCACGGACGGGTACATCGAACTCCGAAAATACGTGGACATCGCGCGGGATCCGGAAGGGGACCAGCTGTATTTGGTCAACGGAGAAGGCGAACGGCGCCTGTCGCTTGCGGGCAAGGTCGGATACCCGTTTTTCGGGGAGATGATCCTCGACGTGCTGAACCGGACGGAGAACGCGATGACGCAGGAGCATATCTTCAAAGCGGCCGAACTGTGCCTGTCGGCGCAAACGCAAGCCGTTCGAATCATGGGAGGGGAAACCGAATGACCGATATCCGAATTACCGTGTTCACGGTCGCGACGCCCGACTTGGAGCCGGCTCAGCTGGCCGCGGCGGCCAAACGGGCCGGACTCGACGGGATCGAGTGGCGCTACCAGGACGTGCCGAAGCCGCAGAAGGACGCGCCGTCATCCTTTTGGGGAAATAACAAATGCTCCATTCCGACGGTTTGGGAAGAGAAGGACTTGGAGGTATTCCGCGAAGCCGCGGCCCGGAGCGGGATCCAGTCGGCGGCGGTCGTGCCGTATTTGACGCCGGGGGACATGGCCGGCACCGAGCGGGTGCTGCGGGCGGCCCGCTACCTGGGCGCGTCCTTCATCCGGCTGGGAGTCCACGTCTATGACCGCACGCGTCCGTTCGCCGAGCTGTTCGCGCAGCAGCGCCGTTATCTGAAGCAGGCGGAGGAACTGTGCCGGGCTTACGGGATCAAAGGAATCATCGAAACCCACCACGGCACGATCGCCCCGACCGCGTCGGCCGCCTATCGGCTGGTGGAAGAGTGCGATCCCGCCCATATCGGCGTTTTGTACGATCCCGGCAACATGGTATACGAAGGGTACGAGAATTACCGGATGGGGATGGAGATTTTGGGACCTTACCTCGCGCACGTCCATGCCAAAAACGCGGCTTGGGAACAGCTGCCCGAGGACCCGGAGGATGGCGTGACGAGATGGCGCGTGGTCTGGGCGGGACTGAAGAAAGGCGTAGTCGATTGGAAGCAAGTGATCGACGATCTTCGCGCTGTGGGGTATAAGGGCTGTATCGGCATCGAGGATTTCAGCGGCCAATGGGGCACGGAAGAAATGCTCGCCAATTTCGCGGGCTCATTGAGAAAATGGCTCGATCCGAAATAGGCGCGCGGGACGCAGCGGCAGAGGGGAGGTCGACGGCACGATGACGGGCGGCAAAACGGAATATTTGGATCTCTCCTATCGGTTGGACGGGCCGCTCGAGCAAGCCTTTCACTCGCATCCCTGGTACGAAGTTTATTATTTCCACGAAGGCGTCTGCAACTATTTGATCGGGGACCAGATCTACACCTTGAAGCCGGGAGACCTCATCCTCATGAACGGCATGACCCTGCACCGCCCCAAAGTGGATGCGCGGTTCCCCTACGTCCGTACGGTCATCCACTTCGAGCCGTCGCTGCTGAAGCCGTTTCAGGAACTGCCGCAGGGCGTGCCGTTCCTTCAGCCATTCCAGACCTTATCCAACTACCGGATCTCGCTGGAACCGAAGGAGAAGGCGGAGGTCGAACGGCTGCTGGCGGACATGGAAACCCACCGGAGGCAAGGAGGAGCGGTCGCGAACAGCCGGATGCTGCTCGTCTTCGTCGATTTGCTTCACGTCATTTACGATTTATGCGGTAAACCGATGCGGGGCAGGCCGGACTTTCCATCCGAGAAGGAACGGACGGTGCAGCGCGTCGTGTCCTACGTGGAGGAGCGGTATACGGAGGATCTCGACATGGACCGGCTGCAAGCCGATCTTCACGTCAGCAAATTTTATTTGTCCCGCTTGTTCAAGGAAGTAACCGGCGTGACGATTTTCGATTACGTCTTCCAGAGGCGCATCAACGAGGCCAAAATCATCTTCTTGCTCGATCCCGGCCGTTCCGTGACGGACGTCTGCTTTCAGACCGGATTCAAGCATCTGGCGCATTTCAGCCGCTTGTTCAAACGGCAGGTCGGAGTGACGCCCGAGAAATACCGGAAATCGATACGGGAACGGCAGGGCAGCGCAGGCTGATTCCAAGTACCGACTGAGGAGGGAATCGTGAAAATGGGGACGACGGCAGGGGGAACGAGCAGATTGAGGGAGTCCGTCAAACGCATCGTTCGCGAGACGCCGGTGACGGACATGCACACGCATTTGTTCGCGCCCGCGTTCGGCGGGTTGAATTTGTATAGCCTCGACGATCTGCTCACTTACCACTACTTGACCGCGGAGACGATGCGCTGGTCGGATTTGCCTTATGAGCAGTTCTGGTCGCTGTCCAAGCGCGGTCAGGCGGAGCATATTTGGCAGCAGCTGTTCACCGCCCATTCGCCGATCAGCGAAGCGACGGGCGGCTTGCTTCAGGTCATGAAGGAACTCGGACTCGACACTTCCTCGCGGGACTTGGAAACCCATCGTTCCGCCTGGGACGCTTGGGACGCTGGAGCGCATGTGGAGCAAGTGCTGGGCGCGGCCCGCGTGCGCGACCTCGTGATGACCAACGATCCGTTCGACGATGCGGAAAGAAAGGTATGGGAAGCGGGCGAAGGCCGGAAAGACGCGCGGTTTCACGCCGCGCTCCGCACGGATCCGCTGCTGAACGATTGGCCGGCCGCGGCCAGGAAATTGCCCGAGCTCGGCTATCAGGTTTCCGAGGAATGGTCGGAGGAGACGAAGGCGGAGGTTCGCCGTTTCCTGCGCGAATGGATCGGCAAGATGGACGCGCTGTACCTGGCCGTCTCCATGCCGGGAGACTTCGTCTATCCGGCCGACGATCACCGCTCCCGGATGATCGACGAGGTCATGATTCCGGTCTGCCGCGAAGCGGGCATCCCGTTCGCCTTGATGATCGGCGTGCGCCGGGGCGTCAATCCGGGGCTGCGGCTTGCGGGCGACATGAGCATGCGCTCGGATACCGGCGCGGTGGAAGCGTTGTGCCGCCGTTATCCGGAACAAAAGTTCCTCGTCACGATGCTGGCACGGGAGAATCAGCACGAGCTGGCGGTGCTGGCCCGCAAATTCCGCAACCTGATGATTTTCGGCTGCTGGTGGTTCCTGCACGTGGAATCGATGATGGAAGAAATGACGCGGTTCCGCGTCGAGCTGCTGGGAACCAGCTTCATTCCGCAGCATTCGGATTGCCGGGTGTTCGGCCAGCTCATCTACAAATGGGGCCGCTCGCGGGAAATCATCGGCCGCGTGCTCGCGGACTCGTACGAACGGCTGGCGGGTACGGGATGGCGGGTGGAGGAAGCGGATATCCGCCGGGACGTCCGGGATCTGTTCGGCAACAACTTTTGGCGGTTCTTGGGCCGTCCGGAGAAAGCGCTGCAAGAGGAGGAAGCGTAATGGCAAAGGGCGGTTTGGATCTGTTCGACCTCACCGGGCGGACGGCCGCCGTGATCGGGGGCAACTCGACGCTCGGATCGGCGATGGCGGAAGCGTTCGGCGCGTATGGAGCCCGAGTCGCGATCGTCGGCCGGAACGCGGAATCGGGTGAAGCCGTTTGCCGGCGGATCGAAGCCGCGGGCGGGGCCGCCCGGTTTTTCGCGGCGGATGCGGTGAAGCGGGAGGACTTGGCGCGCGTTCTTGCCGAAATCACGGAATGGGGCGGCGGCGTGGACATCCTGATGAATTGTCCCGGCCGCAACAGCGCGACCCCGTTTTTCGAGATCCCGGAGGAAGAATGGGACGCCATCATGGACGTCAACGCCAAAAGCGTCATGCTCGCCTGCCAGGTTTTCGGCCGGCACATGGTGGAGCGGGGCAGCGGCAGCATCATTAATATTTCTTCCGTTTCTTCGGGACCGCCGCTTTCCCGCGTATTTACCTACTCCGCGTCGAAAGCGGCGGTGAACAGCATGACGCAGTTTCTCGCGCGGGAGTTTGCCGCATCCGGCGTTCGGGTAAACGCGATCATCCCGGGTTTCTTCCCGGCGGAGCAGAATCGGAAGATCTTAACGGAGGAACGCGTGCAGTCGATCATGACGCACACGCCGATGAAGCGGTTCGGGGAGCCGTCCGAGCTGCAGGGCGCGGCTTTGTTTCTGGCGTCCGGGCGGGCGTCCGGTTTCGTGACGGGGACGCTGCTTCGGGTGGACGGCGGCTTCGGCGCCATGACGATCTAGGAGGAGGAACGGCCATGTACATGACTTTCCGCTGGTTCGGGGAGAACGATCCGGTAACCCTGAAGAATATCCGGCAAATCCCCGGCATGCACGGCATCGTCAGCGCCGTCTATGACGTGCCCGTGGGAGAAGAATGGCCTTACGGGAAAATCGCCGGGCTCCGCGACCGCGTGGAAGCGGAAGGCTTGAAGCTCAGCGTCATCGAAAGCGTGCCGGTGCACGAAGACATCAAGCTGGGCTTGCCAACGCGTGACCGCTATATCGACAACTACTGCCGCACGCTGAAGAATATCGGTAAGGCGGGCATTCCGGTCGTCTGCTACAATTTCATGCCGATCCTCGACTGGACCCGTTCCGGCTTGGATTTCGAGTGGGAGGACGGCTCGACTTCCTTGATCTACGAGGAAGCATCCGTCGTGCGGATGAACCCTCGTTCAGGTGATCTTGCACTGCCCGGTTGGGACACCAGCTACTCGAAGGACGAGATCGGCCGCCTATTCCGGGCTTACGAGTCGGTCGATGAAGAGAAGCTGTGGGAAAACCTCGCCTATTTCATCGAGCGGATCATTCCCGCGGCGGAGGAAGCCGGCGTGCGGATGGCGATCCATCCCGACGATCCGCCGTGGCCGATTTTCGGGCTGCCGCGGATCATGACGAACGCGCGCAATTTCGAGCGGTTCCTCACCTTGTCCGACAGCCCGGCCCACGGCATCTGCTTGTGCAGCGGCTCGCTCGGCGCGGATCCGGCCAACGACGTCGCCGAGATGGTGCGGACTTTCGGCTCGCAAGGCCGGATCCATTTCGCGCATTTGCGGAACGTGCGGATCGACGGGGAAAAGGATTTTAAGGAAACGGCACACCTGTCTTCTGCCGGTTCGCTCGACATGGGCGCCATCGTGGCCGCCTTGTACGCGGTCGGCTTTGACGGTCCCTTCCGTCCCGACCACGGGCGCATGATCTGGGGCGAAATCGGCCGCCCGGGGTACGGCTTGTACGACCGGGCGCTCGGCGCGGTCTATTTGAACGGGCTGTGGGAGGGCATCGCCCGGGCCCGTGCGTAATACAGGAATAAGACCGGAGCATTCGTCAACTTCCTGAACGCGATGCCAAATACCCGGTTCCTTCGCCATGCTAGGATAGGAGAAAAAGAGGCGATGGACATGAAGGTGGATGCGCACCAGCATTTCTGGAACCTGGACCGGGTCCGCTATCCTTGGTTGGTTCCCGAATATGGCCCGATCTATCGGACATTCGAGGCTCCCGAATTAGAGCCGCTGCTTAAGTCTGCGGGTATCGACCAAACCGTACTGGTGCAGGCGATGGATTCGAGCGAGGACACGGAGTATATGCTGGAAGTCGCCTCGACCTTCGACTGGATCGGGGGCGTAGTCGGCTGGGTGCCGCTGGACCGCCCGGACGAAGCCGAGCGTTTGCTTACGCGGTACGCGGCGGAGTTCCCGAAGTTCAAAGGCGTCCGGCACTTGATCCACGAGGAGAAGGATCCCGATTGGGTCATTCGTCCGGATGTGCTGGAGGGATTGAACGTGCTGGCCGATTTCGGGCTCACGTTCGACGTCGTCGCGGTGTTCCCGAATCACCTGAAGCATATACCGGTGCTGGCGGAGCGGGTACCGAAGCTGAACATGGTGATCGACCACCTGGCCAAACCGCCGATGCGGGAACGGGGCTGGGAGCCCTGGGCAAGCCAATTGGCGGAAGCGGCGGCTTGTCCCCGCGTGTTCGCGAAGCTGTCCGGCTTGAATACGGCTTCAAATCATGGAGTGGCCGAAGAGTGGCAGCCTTATGTCGATCATGCGCTTGCGGTATTCGGAGCGGAGCGTCTCATGTTCGGCAGCGACTGGCCCGTGGCGAACCTGAACGGAGATTATGCCTCGGTGTGGAGAGAGACGCTCAATGTCTTGTCCGCACGCACTCCCAAGGAGGTTGAGGCAATCCTGGGCGGCACGGCGCAACGGTTTTACCGTTTATAGCGATACGTACGGACAAGACTCCTTTGCGGGAGTCTTTTTTTTGGTTGCACCCGATACCGAGCGCTGATTTAAGTGTGCAATATCGAACTGCTGCTGCAATCGTCCGGCAATCCTGGTAACCCCGTCCGGCATCACAGCCCGGAAAACGGCCGAAGCCGGTATTGCCTCGGGCTCACGCCGTAATAGGCGCCGAAATGGCGGGTGAACGGATGGATCGAAGGATAGCCGAGTTTTTCGGCGATGGCCGTCACGCTCAGGTCGCTTTCCTGAAGGAGGTGGGACGCCCTCTTCATCAGCAGGTTATGCTGGTACGCCTTGGGCGTCAGCCCGGTTTCCCGAAGGAACAGCTCGTGAAAATACGTCCGCTTCAGTCCGCAGAATTTCCACCACGTCTCTACGGGCTCCCGGCGTTCGGGGAAGGCGTCGAGCTGGGCAAGCAGCCGGACGATCCGGTAATCGCTGGGCTGCCGGGTATGGAGGGCGTTGTACCAATTGAGGAACCAGGCATAAAGCAGGCTGTTCAGCGCTTCATGGCGGTAGAAAGAAGACTGGTCGAACACCTTCGTCATCTGCAGCAGTCCGTCATACAGAATCGGATGGGACTGCAGCGAATAGATACTCGGAAACGCAGCCAGCTCCTCGCATGGTTCTGCCGGCGTCGAAGTGTGGGGCTGGTAAGGCTCGGGATAGCGGAAAAACGTCCGGTTGAGAGAGACAGGCTGCTCCGTCGGCCATAAGTCGAAATATAGATTCCAGGATGACAGCGGGTGCGTCGGAGAAATATGGAAGGCGTGCGGCTGCCCCGGACGGAGGAACACGAGCGTTTTGTTCGCGATGGGATAACGCTTGCCGTCGATCTCCATTTCGCCGGGCCCGTCGGTAAAGAGGTGGATGGCGTATACGTTGCAGGTGCGCAGCCCCTCGTTGGAACTGCCGTCGTACAGATAAGGCATGGAGTCCCCGAGAAAGGGCTTCAGGTCGGACAAACGTTTCATCGAATGGCGCGCCTCCGTTCGCATGCTCAGATGCATTTCACAAATTACCGGATAAAACGTCAAATCAATGGATGCGGTATCAAATACGACATCCTGATCTGATGATACGATATGGGCAGAGTTTCGGGAAGATGATGCGATATGCAGCGGATGATTTTGCAACAAGAAATTCGGGAGGAGTGCGCATGGAGTTCGCAAACCGGACGGTCATCGTCACGGGCGGAGGTTCGGGAATCGGAGAAGCCTGCGCCGAATTGTTCGCCGAGAGGGGCGCCTCCGTGGTTATTGCCGACCGAAACGAGGCGGAGGGGACCCGAGCTGCCGACAGGATCAACGCCGAGCTTCCGGCTGTAACGGCCGGCGGACCTCCCCGCGCGTCGGCGATCCGGACGGACGTCTCCCGGGACATGGAAGTCGCCGCGTTGGTGGAGCAGACGCTCTGGACGTACGGCAGGATCGACGTTCTCGTCAACAACGCCGCGGTGATATGGCCGCGCTTCTTGGAGGAAATCGGCGAATCCGACTTCGATCGTGTGATCTCTGTCAACCTCAAGGGCGTGTTCCTCATGATCAAGCATGCGATCCCGCATTTGCGAAGAACACGGGGAGCGATCGTGAATTTGGCGTCGCTGAACGGCCTCGTCGGACAGCGGCAAAACCCGGTTTACGCGGCGGCCAAAGGCGGCGTCATCGCGATGAGCAAATCGCTGGCGCTGGATTATGCGGCCGATGGGGTCCGCATTAACTGCGTCTGCCCCGCCGGGGTCATGACGCCGCTGCTAGAAGAATGGACCCGGCAGCAGGAAGATCCCGCGGCGACCGTGCAGGCTCTGAACGACATGCATCCGTTGGGCAGGCCCGCGACCCCCGAAGAGATCGCGCAGGCCGTCGCCTATCTGGCGGGAGCGCGATCCGGGTTCGTCACCGGCGTCGCGCTGCCGGTCGACGGGGGCGCTTCGCTCGGCTATTAATCCGCATCCGCAAAGGAGAACGACGATGAAAATCACCAAAGTGAAAACGTTCGTGCTTCACGTTCCGATTACCCCGCCGATCACCGATGCCATCAACGTCGCGACCCATTGGGGGCTGTCCGGCGTTCGGATCTTCACGGACGAAGGCTTCGTCGGCTACGGGTATACGGGCACTTGCGCGCAGGGGGACGAGATGATCGTCGATACGATCGACCGATACTACGCCCCCGAGCTGATCGGCAAGGATCCGTTCATGGTCAAGGAGATCTGGGATTCGCTGCGGTTCGGCAAAATGCACTGGATCGGCAGGGCCGGCGTGACCCACATGGCGCTGGCCGCCGTCGACATCGCTCTGTGGGACATTATGGCGAAGGCATCGAACAAGCCTCTGTGGCAGTACCTCGGCGGACATAAGAGCAAAGGCATCAAGGCCTACAACACGAACGGCGGGTGGTTGAACTGGAGCAAGGAACGCCTGCTTAAAGACGTGACGGAGATCGTCGAGCAAGGCTTCACCGGGGTCAAAATCAAAGTGGGCAAACCGGATCCCCGGGAGGATTACGACCGCGTGAAGGCGGTAAGGAAGGCGATCGGGGACGACGTCATTTTCATGATCGACGTGAATCAGCAGTGGAACGTCAACACGGCGATGACCTGGGGCAAAAAGCTGGAGGAATTCGACCTGTTCTGGCTGGAAGAGCCGCTGAATCCCGACGACATCCTCGGCCATAAGAAATTGGCGGACGAGCTGAACGTGCCGATCGCGCTGGGCGAGCACGTGTATACCAAATACGCGTTCCGCGACTATATCCACCACGGCGCCGTGGAGTATTGCCAGGTCGACGTGACGCGCGTTGCCGGCATTACCGAATGGCTGCAGGTGGCGGGACTGGCGGCGGCATATGACGTCCCCGTTTGCCCGCACGTCGGGGACATGGGGCAGATTCACCAGCATCTGGTCGCGGCGACGCAGGGCTCGATCATGCTGGAGTACATTCCGTGGATCCGGGACATTTTCGTGGAACCGGCCACCGTGCGGAACGGGTTTTACGTGCTGCCCGAGATGCCGGGCGCGTCGACGGAAATCCTGCCCGCCTATTTCGAGAAATACAGAATCCGTTAAGCCGGGGAGGGAGACGGACCGATGAGACTCCAAGACAAAACGGCGCTGATCACGGGTGCGGGCTCCGGAATCGGGCGGGCAGCCGCGGAACGGTTCGCGAAGGAAGGCGCCACGGTCATCGTCAATGACCTGGACGAGAGCAAAGGACGCGAGACCGTGGAGCGGATCGCCTCGTCCGGAGGGAACGCCTTGTTTCTTCAGGCGGACGTGACCGACGCCGATTCGGTTCAGACGATGATCCGAGAAGCGCTGAAAGCCTGCTCGAAAATCGACGTGCTGTTCAATAACGCCGGCATCAGCGGGGTGGGCGCCATTCACGAAATCGAACCCGAGGACTGGGACCGGGTCGTCCGCGTCAACCTGCGGGGCGTCTTCCTGCCGTCCAAATACGTGCTGCCCCATATGATGCAGCGGATGTCGGGAAACGTCATTAACATGTCTTCGTGCATCGCCGAGATCGGTTTGGCGCGCCGCGCCTCCTATTCGGCGACGAAGGGCGCGGTTCTGGCTCTGACGAAGTCGATGCAGGTGGACTACGCCCCCTACGGCATCCGCGTGAACGCGCTTCTGCCGGGTACCATTTTAACGCCGTTCGTCGAGCAATACCTCCGCAACTCTTACGAGGATCCCGAGGCGGCGCTCGCGGCCATCAAATCCAGGCAATTAAGCGGCGACCTCGGCAAGCCGGAGGACGTGGCGAACGCGGCTTTGTTCCTGGCTTCGGACGAATCGAAATTCATGATGGGCTCCCCGCTCTACGTCGACGGCGGCGTCGTATTCGGGAAAAACGCGTAACTGCGCACAACATGCTTAAAAGGGGCGGTTTACGAAATGAAGCTTGTGACGATCGACGGGGACGGCGGCGGCCGCCTCGGCGTCAAGTGGGACGAGGGAATCCTGGATATCCGGGCTGCGCTTTCAATGGTACCGGATCCGGAAGTGCCGGCGGACGTGATGGCGCTCCTCGAGGGCGGAGAGACGGCACTTGCCGCATTGGGGGACTACTTGCAGCGGTTGAAAGTTTCAGGAAATGACTCTCGCTGCCTTCTCCCGGAGGAGGAGGTCATCTTCGGCCCCTGTGTCACGCGGCCGAACAAAATCGTCTGCGTCGGGTTGAACTACCGGAAACACGCGGCCGAGACGAACGCGGCCATTCCGGCTTTCCCCATTCTGTTCAACAAATTCCATAATGCGCTCATCGGCCATCGGAAGGACGTTCCGCTTCCGGAACGGGTAAGTTCGGAAGTCGACTATGAGGCGGAGCTGGCGATCGTGATCGGCAAAACCGCCAAGTACGTCGAGAAGGAGAACGCCTTGGAGCACGTTTTCGGATATTGCTGCGCGAACGACCTTTCCGCGCGCGATCTGCAAATGCGGACGCCTCAGTGGCTGCTGGGCAAGTCATGCGACGGCTTCAGCCCGCTCGGCCCTTATCTGGTCACGGCCGATGAGGTCGGAGACCCGAACGATCTGGGGATCCGGTGCGCCGTCAATGGGGAAGTTCGCCAGCGGTCCCGCACGTCGGACATGATTTTCGGCTGCGACGAGATCGTCAGCTACGTTTCCCGGCACATGACGCTCGTTCCCGGAGACGTCATTCTGACCGGGACGCCGGAAGGAGTCGTGCTCGGGTATCCGAAGGACCGGCGGGTTTATTTGCGGGCGGGCGACGTCGTAACCGTCGAAATAGAGAAGCTGGGCAGTCTGACGAACCGAATGATCGGAGAATAGGAGATGCGGCATGGGAGAGACGAAACTTCGGTATGATGGGCCCGCGGACAAATGGGCGCAAGGGCTGCCGGTCGGTAACGGAAGGCTGGGCGCGGTGATATACGGGGGAGCGGATCGCGAAACGTGGAGCGTGACGGAATCGACCTACTGGTCCGGCAAACCGGAACGGACCCCCGCCAAGATGAACGGCAAAGCGGATTTGGAGGAGATGAGGCGCTGTTTCTTCGCCGGAGATTATGCACGCGGGGAAGAATTGGCGGGACAGCTGCTGCAGCCGGAGAAGGGCAATTTCGGGACGAACCTGCCCTTGTGCGCCGTACATCTCACGTTCGGCCATATAGGCGGTAAGCTGCAACGGGAGCTGGATTTGGAGGATGCGGCGGTCCGCCTTTCCTATGAAGCGGGCGGGACGGCTTACTGCCGCGAAACTTTCGCCACCCATGCGGACGGCGTCCTCGTTTCGCGAATCCGGAGCGACGGACCGGACAAGGTTTCGTTCACCCTGCGGCTGGAGGCGGAGACGGAGCGCTTCGAGGCATGGCCGGATGGCGATACGCTCGCCTTCAGCGGCCAAGCCACGGAACGAATCCATAGCGACGGGGAATGCGGGGTTTCTTGCCGAGGAGTCGTCATGATAACGGCAAGCGGGGGAACCGTGGCGATCGGCGGAAACGGCATCGCGGTGCGGAACGCAGAAGAGGCGGTCATCTGGCTGAGCGTCGCCACGGATTACGGCCAAGACGGCGAGCTTTGGGCGGACGAGGCGGAACGCCGTCTACGCGATGCCGTCGCCAAAGGCTTTGCCCGCGTCAAGGAAGACCATTTGGCGGACTACCGGCCTTTATTCGGACGAGTGTCGCTCGACTTGGGGGACGCCGGACGGACGGGATTACCGTTGGACCACAGGCTCCGGCTGCTCCGGGAAGACGCCGGCGACGATCCCGGCCTGTATGAGCTGTTTTTCCAATACGGCAGGTATTTGATGATCGCCGGTTCTCGGGAAGACTCGCCTCTCCCCCTGCATCTGCAAGGAATATGGAACGACGGCGAAGCCAACCGCATGGCTTGGAGCTGCGACTACCATTTGGACGTCAACACCGAAATGAACTACTATCCGACGGAGGCATGCAATCTGGCGGAAAGCCATGTCCCGTTGATGCGGTTCGTGGAGCGGTTGGCCGAAGCCGGCCGGGAAGCCGCGCGCGACTTCTACGGCTCCGAAGGCTGGGTGGCGCACGTGTTCACCAACGCATGGGGATTCTCCGCGCCGGGATGGCACTATTCCTGGGGATTAAACGTAACGGGAGGCTTGTGGATCGCGGCCCAACTCCGCGAGCATTACGAATACAACCTGGACGGGGTTTTCCTGAAAGAAACGGCGTATCCCGTGCTCAAGGAGGCGGCGCTTTTCTTCCTGGATTACATGACGGTCCATCCGGTCCATGGCTGGCTCGTCACCGGCCCTTCCAATTCGCCGGAAAACAGCTTTTACGCCGATGCTTCCGCCTCCTCATCCTACGCTTTGTCGATGGGCTCGACGATGGACCAGCAACTGGTTCGCGACTTGTTCGATTTCTGTCTGTCCGCGGCGGAGCGGCTCAGGGTGGACACGGAGTTTCAAGAGCGGCTGAGGCGGGCCATCGTCCAGTTGCCGCCCCTTCAGATCGGCCGCAAAGGGCAGCTGCAGGAATGGCTGGAGGATTACGGCGAAGCTCAGCCTGACCACCGGCACCTGGCCCATCTCTGGGCATTGTACCCCGGCAGCCAAATTACGCCGGAGGAAACGCCGGACCTGGCCGAAGCGGCGAGAGTGACGCTGGACAACCGGATGAGAGGGGAAGGCCTCGAAGACGTCGAATTCACGCTGGCCTTATTCGCGGCGAGCTACGCCCGTCTCGGGGACGCCGAGAAGGCTAGGGACAGCTTGTCTTATCTCGTCGGCCAGCTCTGCTTCGATAACCTGCTCACGTATTCCAAGCCGGGCATCGCGGGCGCGGAAACGAATATTTTCGTCGTGGACGGCAATTTCGGCGGCACGTCGGCGATCGCGGAGATGCTCCTGCAGAGCCGCGCCGGTGACATCCATCTGCTGCCCGCGATGCCGGCGGGATGGCCCACGGGGCGGTTCACGGGGTTGCGGGCCAAAGGGAACGCCGAAGTATCGGCCGCTTGGGAGAACGGGGAATTGACGGAGGCGGTCATCCGGCCTTTCTCTACGCTGCGCACCCGCTTGCGATACGGCGGCAGGACAGTCACCCTTGAGCTGGAGCCAGGCCGCGAATACGCGGTGGACCGGGATTTGCGCATCACCGAACGATAGATTTCAGCCTTAACCTGCAAGGACGGGAAGCGGCTGCGATGCCTCGCATCGCGGCGGCTTCCTTTTGCGGTATTGGGTGCCGACAAGCGGTTTCATGCAAAATACTCATGTTCACGCGCAACGATTTCATAGATAATAGGAATACGTTTTGATAACGCTGTCATGGCGGGAGGGGGGCGTTCATGCCGAGACATTCCCGGGTTTTCAGAAGCTTCCTGATTTCCTATATCGTCATTTTGATCATACCGAGCATCGCCGGCTACATGTCCTACCGCACGTCCATTTCCGTGACGCAAAACCTCGCGATCGAGAACAGCGTCACGCAGCTCCAGAAAAGCAAGGAGATTCTGGAGCGCCGCATGGCCGAGGTCGAAGGCTTCACCAGGCAGCTCGCGATCAATCAGGATTTGAACATTCTCATGAATGAGAAGAAGTCGGGAGACCAAACAAACGTTTACGGGATTTGGAAAATGATGCGGGACATCCTGACGTTCGGCCAAACGAACGACTTTTTGCAGAACTTTTTCATCTACCTCGCCAACTACAACGTGATCCTGACGCCCGGGTCCGCGTATTTCCGGCCCGAGCATTATTACGAGAACTTCCATTACAACGATCTGACGCTCGCCGAGTGGAAGCAGACGATTCTCGGGAAGACGCACCGGAGCGAGGTCCTGCCGCTGCGTCCGTTCGTTTCCAAAGGAGTGCAAACGGCCGTCCTGACGTACATGCAGTCGCTTCCGTTGGACAGCTTCAGCGGGTCGTCTCCGGCGACCGTCGTCGTGCTGATCGACAAGAATACGATCGGGAGCCTGCTGTCGGGCATCACCGACCGTTATGGCGGTTGGGCCCACATCAGCGACGGCGAAGGCCGCACCGTCGCCGCGAAGGGCATCGGCGAACCCGACATGGAAGCTTTGGCCGCGGACGCGCGCTTCGACAAGGATAAGGTCAGCCAATTTTACGACGACGACCTGGTCATCACCATCCGTTCCGACGCGAGCGGGTGGGTGTACCGGGCGGGTATCCCGAGGCAGGTGTTGCTCGAGAACGCCAACAAGATCAAGTCGATTACCTGGACCGTCACCGGCATCGCATTGGGGGTCGGCCTGCTCGTCGGGCTCTTCCTCGCTTACCGGAACAGCGCTCCGATCAACCGGCTCGTCACCGTCATGAAAGAGCAGTTCGGGACGGACGCCGGCGAGGGGCGCAACGAATACGACTTCCTTCACGGCAACATTTCCGACATGATCACGAACAACAAGCGGCTGGAGTCCGAGCTTCACCGTCAACTCCCGCTCGTCCGGGACGCATTCCTCAAACGCCTGATCGCCGGCGAATTCCAATCGCGGGAAGAAATTCTGGCTGCCGCGGCGCAGGCGAATACCGGGATTTACGGCAATTCGGGTTACGTCTGCATTTTGCAAATCAACGGCTACTCCGGCATGGACAGCGTCGAAATCCTGAACGAGCTGAACGCGGCCCGTTTGATTCTGAAACAAGCCATGTTCGACCTGGCAGGGTTCCTGCTGATGACGGATCTGGGATCGGACAAAATCGTGATCGTATTTGCGTCCAAAGAAGCGGAAACGGGCAGCGAGCTTGGAAGAAACGAGATCGGGGGCTTGCTTCATCAGCTTTCCGAACGCGCCTTCAGCGAATACCGGATTTCCGTTACCGCGGCGCTCGGCGATCGTTTCGCGGCGGAGACGGAAGTCAGCCAATCTTTCGAGCGGGCGAAAATGACGCTGGAATACGCCGTCAACAGCAACAGGAAGGGCATTTTGTGGTTTGACGAAATCCAGGTCGAAAGCGCCACTTATTACTACCCGCTCGACGCGGAGCTGCGGCTGATCGGCACGATCCGCGCGGGAGAGATCGAGGAAGCGAAGCGGATCTTCCAATCGATCATGGTTCAGAATACGGAGAACCGCGAATTGTCCGTCGAAATGAAGCATCAGCTGGTCGGTGAATTAAAAGGAACGTTCCTGAAGCTGCTGGACCAGAAAACGTTCCTGGAATCGGATCTGTTCGAGAGTCTCAAAAACCGGATCATCGGCATACAGGAGACGGAGAAAACCGAGACGATCCAGGCCGAAATCGACGGAGTCATGGAAATCTTGTGCGGCTTGATCACGAGCAGGAAGAACGACAGCCATACGAGAACGGTCGAGCAAATCAAGCAATTTATCGCGGAAAACTATTCGTATTCCGAGCTTACGCTTTACCGGGTGGCCGAGCAGGTCGAACGGCCGGAGAAATACATCTCCCAACTGTTCAAGGAAGTCACCGGGATGAATTTGTCCGACCATCTGGAGAAAGTCAGAATGGATCACGCCGTCCGGCTGCTACGGCAGAACGCCTATACGGTCGACGAAATTTCGATGAAGGTCGGCTATAACAGCTCGCATTCCTTCCGGAGAGCATTCAAGCGGGTAACCGGGGTATCCCCCAGCTCGTACCGCCAAACCGAGGAAGATTGAAAGGAGGGTTTCGCGTTGAAAAAGGCTTCAAGCATCCTTCTTATCGCCGTCCTATTCAGCGTGTTTCTTTCGGCTTGCTCCTCAAGGAAGAATGCGGTCCCGCCTTCCCCCAGCCCGATCGAGATCAGCGTCTTCGCGCAGCAGGATGCGACTCAGGATTTGAAGACAAATGAGTTCACGAGGCTTCTGGAGAATAAATTCGGCGTGAAGTTCGACTGGGAGCTGGTTCCCACGGAAGGCGCCAAAGAAAAGAGGCAAATCTCCATGGCGAGCGGGAAATATCCCGACGCTTATATCCTGACGAGCTTTGTCGATCAATTCTCGCAGGCGGACGTTCTCCGGTACGGGAAACAAGGGGTTTTCTATCCGTTGAACGATTTGATCGACAAATACGCTCCTCATATTAAAGCAGCCATGGAGAGCAACGCCGATCTCCGGGCTTTAAGTACGGCCCCGGACGGCAACATTTACGGTCTTGTCGGTTACAGCGAGTGCTATCACTGCTCCTATCCGAACAAGATGTGGCTGAACACCGCTTGGCTGAAAAAGCTCCACCTGGCAATGCCCGTGACGACCGAGGATTTCCGGTCGGTGCTCCGGGCGTTCAAGAACCGTGATCCGAACGGAAACGGCATCGCGGACGAAATTCCGCTCAGCGGATCCACCGAGGACTTCGGGGTGCGCGTCATTCCCTATTTGATGAACGGATTCATCTATGATGACGATCGTACCTACCTGACGATGAACGGCGGGAAAGCGGGATTGGCTCCGGATAAGGAGGAGTGGAGGGAAGGGCTGCGGTACATCAAGTCCCTCTATGACGAAGACTTGATCGATCCGGGCGCCTTCACGCAGAGCGCGGACGTCTTCCGGAAAATCGGGGAAAACGAGAACGCGCAAATTCTGGGCGCGGGAGCGGCCATGCATCCGGACATCTTCGTCGATACGGGACCCGGTAACCGCCGGGGAAGCGACTATAACCCGCTGCCCCCGCTGAAGGGACCGCATGCCGCTTATTCCGTTTTCTATGAATCCGGCATTAATTCCGGCGCCAAATTCGTCATTACCGATAAGGCCAGCGAGGAAGCGAGAATCGCGCTGATCAAGATCGCCGACTACATGTATACGCCGGAAGGACAGGCCAATGCGGAAGTCGGCAAAGAAGGCGTGGACTGGAGGAGACCGGCGGCGGGCGAGAATGCGCTCGGTCCGGACAGCACGCCGGAATTCACGCGAATTCCCGTCAAGGCAGGGGAGAAGCCTCACAATACGGCGTGGGGAGGCATGGGACATTTCTACATGCCCAGGGAATACCGGGACAGCTGGACGCAGGGCATGGACATTTACGCGCCGGACGGTTATGAACGCAGACTATACGAAGCTACTAAGCTGTACGACGGTACGCAGCCGAAGGAAGTTTACCCGATCTGGAGCGTATGGATCGACGCAGCGGCTGCGGACGAAGAGAACATTTTGCAGACGAACATCAAAAACTACGTCGATGAGAGCGCGGTTCAGTTCATCACGGGGGACAAAGATTTAAACAAGGACTGGGATACCTACTTACAAGGCCTGAAAACGCTCGGGTCGGCACGTTATCTCGAGATCATGCAGCGAGCGTATGACGATTGGGCTTCCCTAAACGGCTCGGAACATCCATGAAATGAACGGTTTGCTTCGCCGCCTGGTTCCGAGTTCCGGAATCCGGCGGTTACTTGCGTTTAGGGGACCTTTCAAAAAATCGAACATCGGGACGAATGGCATGGAACCCGCACAGCCGACCGCAGCCGCGGTCGGTTTTTTTCGTTCTCCGCAACAAAGCCCTCCTCATCGCACCGATTCTGCCCGGTATCGCGAAACCCCGACGTCTCTCGGTTTTCCGCCACCCACAAGCCGAAATGTCCGCCCGCCGGACAAATGGCCCCCCCGAAATCGGGGAAACTGTACGCAAAACAACGTAATTGTACCTACCCCGAAACGGCGGGTTTCCCCTAAGATCGGTCGTAAGGAAAGCGCTATCACATCAAGAATCGCAAATATGCAGGGGGGATTGTATTGGAGGCAGCAACGAAAAGATTCAGTGTAAGAAAGAGCTTCGCCAAACATTGGCAACTGTATTTGATAACGCTTCCGCCGCTGTTGTTTTTCCTGATTTTCAAGTACTACCCGATGATCAACGCGGTGCTGGCCTTCAAGGATTACTACGTCACGAAGGGGATTTTCGGAAGTCCCTGGGTCGGGTTTCGGAATTTCGACATGTTCTTCTCGAACCCCTTGTTCTGGTCGCTGATCAAGAACACGCTGACAATCAGCTTCTATCTCGTGCTGGCTGGCTTTCCGATTCCGATCATTCTCGCTTTGATGCTGAACGAAGTGCGAAACCAGAAATTCAAAAGGTTCGTGCAACTCGTTACCTTCGCGCCTTATTTCATATCCACGGTCGTCATGGTCTCGATTATCATGCTGTTTCTGGCACCGAGGCTTGGATTCCTTAACCTGTTTCTGAATTTGTTCGGCATGGATTCGGTTAATTTGCTCGGCAAACCGGGATTGTTCTCTTCGATTTATGTTTGGTCCGACATCTGGCAAACAGCCGGTTATTCCGCCGTCGTTTATCTGGCGGCCCTGGCGGCAGTTGATCCGACGTTGTACGAGGCGGCGAAAGTGGACGGCGCTTCGAGATTCCAGAAGATCCGGAATATCGATTTGCCCGGGATTCTGCCGACCATAACGATTATCCTCATCCTGAACGTGGGGAACGTCATGGCGCTCGGCTTCGAGAAGGTCTATCTGCTGCAGAACAAGCTCAACATCGCCAGTTCCGAGATTATCTCCACGTACGTCTACAGCATCGGACTGCTTAATGCGAATTACAGCTTCGCCACGGCGGTCGGACTGTTCAATTCCGTGATCAACCTCATCCTTTTGGTAACGGTAAACGGATTGGCGCGGCGCGTGACGAAAACCAGCATTTGGTAAAAGAGGAGTGTTTTCATGGCATCCGTGCGCACTACGATTAAAGAATCGACGGGCGATAAGATTTTTCTGGCTGCAATCTACACGATATTGTGCATCGTGCTGATCGTCGTCCTATATCCCCTGATTTATATCCTGAGCAGCTCGTTCAGCAGCCCGGCTGCCGTATCATCCGGCCAAGTGTGGTTGTGGCCCGTGGATTTCTCGATAAAGGGATACGAAGCACTGCTCAATACGCCGCAAATCCTGACGGGTTACGCGAATTCTTTGTTCTATACATCGGCCGGCACGCTCGTCAGCGTCACGCTTACCGTCATGATCGCCTATCCGCTGTCCCGCAAAACGTTTTTCGGCCGCAACGCGCTCATGATGCTCGTCACGTTCACCATGCTGTTCAGCGGCGGACTGATTCCTACGTACATGGTCGTCAAGGAGCTCGGCATGATCGATACCCGGTGGGCGCTGCTCATCCCGAACGCGGTCTGGGTGTGGCAGGTGATCATCGCCCGCTCGTTTTTCCAGTCTTCCATCCCGGAAGAATTGCTTGAAGCGAGCGAAATGGATGGCTGCAGCGATCTGAGGTTCATCTGGAGCGTTGTCCTTCCGCTCTCCAAGCCGATACTCGCCGTGCTCGTCCTGATGTATGCCGTCGGCCAATGGAACGCGTATTTCGACGCCCTCATCTACCTGAAGAGCGCCGACAAGTTCCCGCTGCAGCTTATCCTCCGAAGCATCATCATTCAGAACAACAGCGGCAATACCGTCGCTGACGTTGGAACGCAGATCCAAAGGCAGCAGCTCTCCGATTTGCTGAAATTCTCGCTGATCGTCGTCGCCACCTTGCCTGTACTGCTGATCTATCCCTTCGTGCAGCGCTTTTTCGTGCAAGGGATGCTGGTCGGCTCCGTCAAGGGCTGATCCTGGAGCAAGCATTTGGGAGGGGTGATGAATATGTAACCCGCCGTCCTGGAAGAAAATGAATTTTCAAACGATTACAATGAAAAGGGAGCGAATCAATTTGAAAAAGAGAATCGTAAGCCTGCTTGCCGTCGTGTTGATGTTCAGCATGGTCCTGGCGGCTTGTGGCGGCAACAAAAACGAGTCTGCCGCATCTTCTTCTCCATCGAGTTCAGACGCGGGCGCGTCTCCTTCCGCATCGGGCTCGGCGGCGCCTTCCGCGCCGGTTGACCTCAAGGTATTCGCCGTGCAGGAACCGAACATCGATCTGGCAACGAACAAATTCACGAAATTCGCGGAAGAAAAGTTCAACATCAAGTTCAATTTCGAGACCGTAACCTCGGACGGTGCCAAAGAAAAGCGGCAAATCTCGCTGGCCAGCGGCGACTATCCGGACGCATACATGCTGACGGCGTATATCGACCAATTTACACAGGGAGATATTTTGAAATACGGCAAACAAGGCGTTCTCATTCCGCTGAACGACTTGATCGACCAATATGCTCCGAACATTAAGCAAGCGCTAGATTCGAACTCCGACTTCAAGGCGTTCGCGACGGCACCGGACGGCAACATCTACGGTCTGCCCGCTTACGCCCAGTGTTTCCATTGCTCTTATCCGAACAAATACTGGATCAACACGAAGTGGCTCGATCAATTGAAGCTTCCGATGCCGAAAACGACGGACGATTTCAAAAAAGTTTTGGAAGCGTTTAAAAACCAAGATCCGAACGGCAACGGCGCCAAAGACGAAGTGCCGCTCAGCGGATCGACGGAAGATTACGGCGTACGCATCGTGCCCTTCCTGATGAACGCTTTCGTCTACGATGACGACCGCAACCATCTGATGCTGAAAGACGGCAAAGTGCAATCTGCCGCCATCACGCCGGAGTGGAAGCAAGGCTTGGCTTATATCAAGTCCTTATACGACGAAGGATTGATCGATCCGGGAGCGTTCACGCAAAACAACGAAGCTTACAAGAAAATCGGCGAACACGGCGACACGCAAATCCTGGGCGTAGGCGCAGGCATGCACCCGGCTATCTTCGTCAACATCGACAAAGGCAACAAAAACTCGAAGGATTACAACCCGGTGCCTCCTCTGACGGGACCGAACGGCGTTTCTCTTGCGACGCATGACGGCGGCGGCGTCTCTCCGGGCGCTAAATTCGCGATCACGAACAAAGCCAGCAAAGAGGCGCAAATCGCGCTCATCAAGCTTGTCGACTACATGTTCACGCCGGAAGGGCAAACGAACGGCGCGAGCGGCATGAAAGGCATTGACTGGACGGATCCGGCTCCTGGCGACAAGGCTCTGGGCGAAGGCGTACAACCGAAAGTCAAGCCGATCCCGGCCGTCGAAGGAGAAGCGCCTCATAACGCCGGATGGAGCGGCATGGCACACTTCTACATGCCGAAGGAATACCGCGACAGCTGGGTGCAAGGAGACGACATCTACGATTCCGCCAACTATGAGCGCAGGCTGTACCAAGCCACCCTTCAGTACCAAGGCCACGAGCCGAAGGATCTGTTCCCGATTTGGTCTCTTTGGGTTGATCCCGCGACGACGGACGAGGTCAGCATCCTGCAGACGAACATCCGGACTTACATCGACCAGAATACGCTGCAGTTCGTCACCGGCAATAAGAGCCTGGATAAGGATTGGGACTCTTACGTCAAGGGACTGCAGGATTTGAAGCTCGACCGTTATCTCGAGATCCTGCAAAAGGCGTACGACTCTTCTACGTTCAAGAAATAAAGCGTTTAAAGGAACCAGGTGTTTTATTGCGATCCCGGATAAAGCACCTGGTTTTCCATTCCATCGGCAAAGGAGATGAATGACGTGGCTCACGCGATGAAGAAATCCCGGATGTGGTTGTTGGTTATCTTGCTGTTTGCCGCGCAGCTCGGCACCTTGATTTCGGACAAGAACACGGCGTCGGCATCCTCGGCCTCATCCGTCAGCCCATTGGCTTCGAAGCCTTACATGGGCTGGAGCAGCTACAGCATGCAGGTATACTCGGGCAACGGACAATGGATTACCGCCGACCAAATCAAAGCTCAGTCCGACGCCATGCACGAGAAACTCCAGTCTCACGGGTACAACTACATCAACGTGGACGCCGCGTGGAACGGCGGCATGGACGGTTACGGCCGGCCGATTCCGAGCACGACGCTGTACCCCGAAGGCTTTACCAAGTTGATCGATTACGTGCACGCCAACGGGCAGAAATTCGGAATCTATCTGATACCCGGACTTTCCCCGCAGGCGTACAAGGACGACTTGCCGATTTACGGAACGACGGATTGCACGATGCGGGACATCGCCGCGCAGCCGCTCAGAACGGCGGATTATTGGGGCATCGGCTATAAGATCGATTTCGCGAGCCCGTGCGCCCAGAAATACATCGATTCCATAGCCGACCTCATCGCGAGCTGGGGCGTCGACTTCGTCAAGTTCGACAGCGTGACGCCGGGCTCCGGCCATAATGATACGACGATCGACGCGCGCGACGACGTGAAGGCCTGGTCGCAAGCCTTAAAGCGCCATAACATTTGGCTGGAGCTGTCTTGGGCGCTCGACATCAATTACGCGGATACCTGGAAGGAATACGCGGACGGCTGGCGCGTGGAATGGGACATCGAGTGCTACTGCGGAACCGGCGGCTTGACCAAGTGGGACAACATCGCCCGCCTGTTCCCCAAAGCGGAGCAATGGTGGCGGCACGCGGGACCCGATTCGGGCTGGAACGATTTCGATTCCTTGAACGTCGGCAACGGCGCCATGGACGGCATCACCCCGGACGAACGCCGCACGGCCATGACGCTGTGGGCGGTCTCGTCGGCTCCGCTGTACATCGGCAATGACATGACGAAGCTGGACGATTTCGGCTTGTCGTTGCTGACAAACGACGAAGTGATCGCGGTGAACCAGGCCGGCCGGCCCGCGCATCCCGTCTCCACGGCAACGACCCGGCAGGTGTGGTATGCGAACAACGGGGACGGAACCTATACGGTCGCCTTGTTCAATCTCGGCAGCTCTCCTGCCGACGTGAACGTGAACTGGAGCGAGATCGGCCTGCAAGGACCGGCCGCCGTTCGCGACCTGTGGAGCCATTCCGATCTGGGTACGTTCGCTTCCGGCTACTCGGCGTCGAACGTACCCTCGCACGGTACGCGGCTGTTCCGGGTGACGGCATTCGGCGGTACGTCCACCGTCAATGACGACGATACCGGGATCCGGTATTCGGGAGACTGGAAGCGCAACGACGGCCGGGAACTCGCCGCGGCCGCCCAGAACCTGATCGTCGACGTGCTCGATCACACGGCGGCGAACAGCACCATCGCCCCGACGACGGCCGTATTCGATAAAAAGGTTTCCGCGCAGGCAGACGTATCCACAACAATGGCGTTAAAAGGAAATACGCTGAGCGCGATCCGGGTGGACGGAACCGCTTTGTCCCCCGGCAGCGACTATTCGGTTTCGGGCAGCGAAGTCACGATCCGGAAGGAATACCTGGCCGGACGTCCGGTCGGGACGACCGGCTTGACGTTCGTCTTCAGCGCGGGAGCGCCGCAGACGCTGACGATCGCGGTGAGCGACACGACGATCCGCGACAGCCGGGTGAATCCGGCGACGGTGAGCTTCGACCGCAATCCCTCCGCTCAGGGCGACGTCTCGCTGACCCTGGAGGCGAGCGGAAACAGCCTGACCGGGATTACGCAGGGAAGCCGTCCGCTTGCGGAGGGAGCCGACTATTCGGTTTCCGGCAACGCGATCGTGCTGAAGAAAGCGTATCTGGCGAGCCTTCCGACCGGAACGTCGGATATGACGTTCTCGTTCAGCGGCGGTGCGCCTCAGACTGTCACTCTCGTCGTTCGGGACTCTTCGCAGGGCGCAATCGTCGTGCTGAACGACGACGATCCGTCGATCTCGTACGCAGGCGCGTGGAACCGCAGCACGGGACGGGGCCTCGGGGACTACAAGGATGACGTCCACTGGACCGAGACCGCCGGCGACTCGTTCGAATACGCGTTTACGGGCACGGGCGTCGAGCTCGTGACGGAGATGGATCCGTCTCAAGGCGCAATCGATATTTACGTAGACGGGGAGTTCAAGCAGACGGTCAGCACTTACAACATCGGCCGCCTCGCTCAGCAAACCGTATTCAACGTTACCGGTCTTCCTTATGGGCCGCATACGGTGAAGGCCGTCAAAAAACAATCGGGCTTTTTCATGCTGCTCGACCAGGTGAGGGTTCTGCTGCCCGATCTCGTGACGCCGACCGCGGCCGGTTTCGATAAAGCCGCGCCTGCCGACGTTTCCGTCACGACCGCCGTCTACGGAGGTGCGCTCTCCGGCATTCGCAACGGCGGCAGTACGCTGGTACCGGACGGCGATTATGCGGTGACCGGAAATACCGTCACGGTCAAGCAAAGTTACCTGGCGAACCAGCCGATCGGTCAAACGAACCTCAGTTTCGCCTTCTCCGGCGGGGCTTCGCAGACGCTGGCGATCGCGGTGACGGATTCGGCGGCCAACAACAGCGCGATCAGCCCGGCCTCGGGAAGCTTCGATAAGAAAGCCGGATCGCAGGCCGACGTCGTCGCGACGCTCGAGCTGAACGGCAACACCCTCGTCGGAATCTCGAACGGAGGGACGGCTTTGTCCGCGGGCGCCGATTACGCAGTCAGCGGGAACGAAGTCGCCATCAAGAAAGAATATCTGGCCGCGCGGCCCGTCGGCATCACCAAGCTGATCTTCGCTTTCAGCGCAGGCGCTTCTCAGACCCTGACGATCGAGGTCCGCGACACGACTCCCGCGAACAGCGCGGTCAGCCCGTCGTCCGCGAGCTTTGACCAGAACGCTTCGCTGCAAGCGGATCTCTCCGCCGCGTTGACGCTGAACGGCAACGAGCTGACCGGCATCGCGAACGGCGGAGCGGCGCTGACGGAAGGCACAGACTATACCGTTTCCGGAAGCCAGATTGCGATCCGCAAACAATATCTCGCTTCTTTGCCGGAAGGCATGCAGACACTCACTTTCTCGTTCAGCGGAGGCGCGCCGCAAACGATGGACATCGCCGTCACCGATTCTTCCCGAGGACGCTACGTGGTCCTGAACGACGATGACGCGGGCATTTCGTACACGGGCGCCTGGAACCGAAGCTGGAACCGGGGCCTCGGGGATTTCAAGGATGACGTGCATTACGCCGAAACGAACGGAGATGCTTTCGAGGCCGCTTTCACGGGAACCGGAGTGGAAGTGGTCACCGAGAAGGATTCGTCGCAGGGCGACGTCGAGATCTATCTGGACGGCGTTTACCAGCGCACGGTGAGCACTTACGCGCCAAGCAGGCAAGTCCGGCAAACGGTCTTCGCCGCGGCGGGGCTGCCGGACGGCGCCCATACGCTGAAGGTCGTGAAGAAATCCGGCTATTACATGCTGCTCGATCAGCTGAAATTCCGAATCCCGGATTTAATCAAGCCGGATAAAGCCGCGTTCGACAAAACCGCGCCTGAAGACGTGACGGTATCGCTGACGATCGACGGCAGCGGCTTGCTCGGCGTTTCGGCCGGCGGCACGCCGCTCACGCGGGGAACCGATTATACGGTTTCGGGCAACCAAGTGACGATCAAGCAATCTTACTTGGCGACCCGTCCGACGGGCGCGGTCCAGCTGGCCTTCTCCTTCCGGGGCGACCTCCAGGACGATATCCATTACGCCGCGAATAACGGCGACAGCTTCACCTACGTCTTCACCGGCACGGGCCTGGAGTGGATCTCGGCCAAAGGTCCTTCGCAAGGAGACGCGGCGGTCTATGTGGACGGCGTCTACAAAGGGACGGTCAGCGCCTACGGCGCCGCGCGCCAAACCGCCCAGACGTTGTTCCGGCTCACGGGTCTGCCGAATGGGACGCATACGTTCAAAGCCGTGAAAAAATCCGGCGAGATGATGCTCACGGACGGCTTGCGGTATACAGTGGCTTCCCCGGTGTCCGTGAACGACTCGGATGCCGGCATCAAATACAAAGGAAATTGGAAGGTCAGCACCGGCAGAGGGCTCGGCGACTATGGGGATGACGTCCATTACACCGAGCGGAACGGCGACTTCCTCCAATTCAAGTTCGAGGGAACGGGGGTTGAGCTGGTCACCGAGACGGACGCCTCCGAGGGAGAGATCGATATCTATCTGGACGATCAATACCAGCAGACGATCAGCGCATACAGTCCGGAACGAAAGTCTGGGCAGACCGTATACCGCGTAACCGGGCTGCCGGACGGCAACCACGTGCTCAAAGCCTTGAAGAAATCCGGGACCTATATGCTGCTGGACCAATTCAGGGTCATCACGGGGGACGCCCAGTACAACGATAACGATACGAGCATCTCTTACGCCGGCTCTTGGGCGGTCAGCAGCGGCCGCGGCCTCGGGGATTTCAACGATGACGTTCATTTCACCGAAACGAACGGCGATGCCTTCACTTTCACGTTCCGGGGACGCGGAGTCGAATTGCTGACGGAGAAAGACGCTTCCCAAGGCGACATCGATATTTACGTCGACGGCAAATTCGTGAAGACGGTCAGCACTTACAGCCAGACCCGCCTGACCGGGCAGTCCGTTTACGCCGTCGACAACCTCTCGAACGGCACGCACACGCTAAAGGCCGTCAAGAAATCGGGAACCTTCATGCTGTTGGATTCCTTGAAAGTCAGTCCTTAACGAGGAGAAGAACAGGTGGAAGCAAGATTGAACGGAATACGTTATGCGAATCCGCGAAGGGGACTGCCTCACACGGAAGCCAAACTTCGCGCACGGGAGCCCGTGACCGTTGCTTTTCTGGGAGGGTCGATCACCGAGGGGTACGGGGCGGTCGACCCCGATGCGGGCAGTTGGCGGGCTTTGACCGAAGCCTACTTGGAAGAGAGGTTTCCGTTGACGGTCTTCAACTTCGTGAACGCAGGGGTAGGCGGCACGAATTCGGCGCTCGGCGCGCATCGCCTGCAGGAACACGTATTTTCCGGAGGCGCGGTCGATCTGCTGTTCGTGGAGTTTTGCGTGAACGACAGCGAAGGCCGCGGCCATTCGGAGGAGGATCGGATCGCTTCGATCCGGGGAATGGAGGGAATCGTCCGGCAATGCCGGCGGATTTCGCCGGATACGGACATCGTTTTTCTCTACGCGGCGGACGACAAGAACCGAAACGAACGCTTGCCGTTCTATGCGGCCGTTCATGAAGAAGTCGCGGCCCGCTATGAAATTCCGTCGGTCAACTTCGTGGCGGGGGTGTTCGAAACGGTCGCGTCCGGCGCCAAAAGATGGGAGCAGCTCGCGCCGGACGGCGTCCACCCGAACGACGAAGGATACTCCCTGTACGCCGGCTGGCTGCGGGACTTTCTCGATCGGTACCTGAGGCCGGCGGCCGGCGCGGCTGCCGCTTCTGAGGTCGAACCGTTGCTCCCGGAACCTCTCGTGCGGGACAATTTCGAGTTCGCCCGCACGCTGGGCATTCGTGAGGCAACTTCCGTAGACCGCATGGATTGGAGCGGCGAAGCGCCGATCCCGTTGATCAACTGGAGGTACGGTCCGGAGCATCTTTACACGGAACAAGCCGGAGCGGGAATCACATTCGAAGCCGAAGGGCGCGGCGCAGGGCTGCTGCTGCTCTGCGGACCGGATACCGGCATCTTCGAATACTCGGTCGACGAAGGATCCTTCGTGCCGTACAACCCGTTCGACGCTTGGTGCCCCGGCGTTTACCGGCCCGTCTTGGCGTTGTTTCCCTTCCGCGAAGAACGGTCCGTCATGCGCGTAACGGTTCGGAACGCAGATGGCAAAGACGAACGGAGCATCGGCAACGGTCTTCGGATTTTAAGGCTTCTCGCGCGTTGAGTCCCATGCTGCTTCGCCTCATTTGTCTCCCTCTGTTGTCGGTTGCTATAATAGAACCAGTGAGCCTTGGGAGAGAGGGGAACGGCGGCAAATGAAATACCTGAGAGAAATCCGAAGTTGGTTAGGATCGTTCGGCATCGCGTTCCTGATCGCTCTAGTCGTAGGCATTTTCGTGTTCCAGCCTTACCGCGTGGACGGACATTCGATGGATCCGACGCTTCATGACGGGGAACGCGTTTATGTCTCGAAATTGTCCCACACCTTCGATTACATGCCGGCATACGGGGATATCGTCATCATCGACAGCCGGGTCGACCGCAAACGCACGTTCATGGACGAAATCAAGGACCATCCCTTCTTCGCGTGGTTCGAAAGCGGCAATGATCATACTTATTACGTGAAGCGGGTCATCGGCAAGCCCGGCGATTTCATCGAAATCAAGGGCGGCAAGCTGTACCGCAATGGGAAGGCGCTCGACGAGCCTTATACGAAGGAACCGATGACCGACGTCGGGGATCAGACCTGGACCGTGCCGAAGGACAGCATTTTCGTCATGGGGGACAACCGGAACAACAGCGAGGACAGCCGGGCGATCGGGTACATTCCGCTCGATCACGTCATGGGCATCATGAAGTTCTGAAAATGGCACGCCTCATAAGGAAGGCCGGCTGGAAAACTCCAGCCGGCCTTCCCCGCGTTCAGCGGTGGTCTGCGTATACGTTCGCCTTGCTTAGAGCCCGGATCGCCGCGATCTCCTCTTCCGTCAACGGAGGGATATCGGCGGCGCCAAGATTATGCTCGAGCTGCGCTTCCGAACTCGCTCCGGGAATAACGGCGGCCACCGCCGGATGGGAGAGCGAGTAGCGGATCGCCAGCTGCGCCATGTTTCGCCCGGGAACGGCCAGACGTTCCAAACCTTCGCGCACCAGAAGCAGCTCCTCCACGCCGTAGTCCAGGTAACCCTTCTCGATCGCCCTGCCTTGCGCCAACCGGCCGCTGGCGACCGGCCCGCGAGCGATAACGCTGATCCCGCGTTCCTTCAAAAGCGGTAATACCGACTCTTCCGCTCGGCGGTCCAAGATACTGTATTGGTTCATCACGCTCGCGATCGAAGAGCGCGACGCGTATTCCCGAATCACGTTGGGGCGGATGGAGGATATCCCGTAATGACGGATCAAGCCTTCGCGTTTCAACTGCTCGAACGCCTCGATGGTTTCGTCGATCGGGTCCCCGATCGTACCGCCGTGCAGTTGATAGAGATCGATATAGTCGGTTTGCAGCCTGCGGAGGCTTTCCCGGATGGCCGATAGAATGTACGCCTTGGAAGGGTCCCAACTCCAGCCTTCTTGGCCGGGCACGCGGCGGTTTCCCACTTTGGTTGCGAGAACGACCCGATCGCGCCTTCCCTGGATCGCTTTCCCTACGATTTCCTCGTTACGCCCCGAGTCGTACAAATCCGCCGTATCCAGCAGGTTCACCCCGCGGTCCAACGCCTTATGGATGATGGCAGCAGCTTTGCCCTCTTCGGTTCCGAGCGACATGCAGCCGAGGCCGATTTCGCTCACCGTCAGATCGGACGAGCCGAGCTTGTTCATTTTCACGATTGTCCACGTCCTTTCTCGATAAAACCGCTGAAATTAATTATAGCGGTTTATCCGACAGGGGAGAAACAGACGCGCTAGCCGCCTGCAGTTCGAAAATGCATACTTAAAACGTACGAATCCATAGAGGCTGTTCCAAAACTGCGCGGCAAGTGTGCAAAACCGAACTGCAGTAAAACTTTCGGCAAAAAGGCGGATGCAAGTGTGCAATAACGAACTGCGTGCACTGCGTCTATTCCCCGTATAAATCGAATATTGAAATCGATTTCATTTTTCCGTATGATGGGTATAGGACCAATGGGAGGTGATTGTCCCGAGGAGAAACGCATTCTCTTGTCGCCATGTCGGGCAATACTGGCAGCGCTTACACAGAGAGGCACAATCAAGCTTGACCATTAAACGGAGGTGTAATGATTCATGAAAAAAAGCTTCATCGCCACGCTTTGTTTAGCGGTATTGCTGTCTACGCTGCTGACGGTCGTCGGGCCTTCCCGCGCGAGCGCGGCGTTCGGCTCCGCCGATTTTCTCAAGGCGAACGGCACCGTGCTGCGAAACAATTCCGGCAACGGGGCGATCGTCAACCTGAGGGGGACGAACCTGGGCGGCTGGCTGCTGCAGGAGGATTGGATGTCCCCGCTCGGCGCGGCGGATGAGTATTCGATGCGGCGGACGCTGATCAACCGGTTCGGGGAAGCCGGCGCGCAGTCGTTGATTAACGGCTACCAGGATACGTGGATCCAAGCGAGCGACCTGGACAACATCAAGAGCATGGGGATGAACGTCGTCCGCGTGCCCATGTATTGGGAAGATTTCATGTACACGAACGGGACGATGAAGCCGGACTCCGTCACGTTCCGCAAGCTGGATTGGCTCGTATCCCAAGCGAGCGCCCGCAACATTTACGTCATCCTGGACCTGCACGGCGCGCCGGGAGGCGATTGCCCGTGGCAATCATGCGGCATTTCGAACTCCAACCAACTGTGGAGCAACGCAACTTATCAGAACTGGACGGTGCAGATTTGGCAGCGGCTGGCGACGCATTATAACGGAAATCCGACGATCGCGGCTTACGATTTGCTTAACGAGCCTCTCGTCGTCATGAGCGGCAGTGAAAGCTCGTCGCAAATCCAGCAGAAAATGAACTTTTTCAACCGCATGTACCAAGCGGTCCGCGCCATCGATCCGAACCACGTCATCATTATCGCCGCATTTTACGATTGGCCGAACGCTTATGCGCCTTCCACCTTCGGCTGGACGAACGTCATGTACCAGACGCATCATTACCAGTTCACGAACTACGACGACTGGAACCTGACGAATTCGGAAATCGACCGCTGGCTGAAGGACCTCACGCAATATCAGCGGAACTGGAACATCCCGATCTATGCCGGCGAGTTCTCGTTCGGGCAGAACGACCTTTACGAGAAATGGCTGAACGGGTTGAACGCCCTGAACGCCAACTGGACGAACTGGACCTACAAAGTGAAGGGCGGCGGCAACTGGGGCTATTACATCAACAACGGCAATCCTTCTCCCGACCTGAACAACGACAGCTCCGCCACGATCGCTTCCAAATGGAACAAGTTCAGCACGGCTAATTTCACCCCGAACACGACTTTCACCAACCTCGTGAAGAAATACACGACGGCGGCGCCGGTGACGACGACTTGGTCGAGCCTCAAGGCGATCGCCAACGGCAACTTCGTGACGGCCGATAACTCCGGAGCCGATCCGCTCGTCGCCAACCGCACGGCAGTGAACGACTGGGAGCGGTTCAAGGTGATCAACAACGCCGACGGAACGATCTCGCTCTGGTCGATGGCCAACAACAAATACGTACAGGCCGACTTGAACAACGGGGGAAGGCTGATCGCTTCCGCCTCCTTCATTAATGCCTGGGAGAAGTTCACGCGCGTCGATCTCGGCAACGGCCAGGTCGCGCTGAAATCCGTCGCCAACAACCAGTATGTGTGCGCGGATCTTAACGTCGGAGGCGTGCTGTACGCGAACCGCGCATCGGCCTCCGGCTGGGAAGCGTTCGTGATCGCGAACTCCTAACCCCAAATTTGTCGAAAGCCGTTCAGGATCCCATAGATCCCGGACGGCTTTTTGTTGTCCGTATAAGGGGGGCTGATAGAACTTATAAAATCATTCGAATTGCCCCGCAACCCCGTGTGTGGTAGGTTCAGTAGAGGGATATTAGAGTGTGACCATCAAATGCAATGCATGCTGCGCGGGGTGAATGTAAATTGGAACTTCAAGTCACGAATAGTCCTTTTAACCAAGAACAAGTCGAATTGCTGAACCGGCTGCTGCCTTCCTTGACGGAAGCGCAGCGCAGCTGGCTGAGCGGATACATGGCGGCGCTGCAGTTTCAGGGAGCCGTAGTTGGCCTGACCGGAGCGGCTCCGGCGGCGTCCGTTCAGGCGCCGAGCGCGCCGGCGGTTCCCCAAGAGGCGACGATCCTGTTCGGGTCGCAAACCGGCAACTCGTCCGGATTGGCCAAGAAGCTGTCCAAAAAGCTGACCGACCAAGGGGTCCAGGTTACGCTCTCTTCCATGAGCGATTTCAAGCCGAACAACCTCAAAAAGGTGCAAAACCTGTTCATCATCGTCAGTACGCACGGAGAAGGAGAACCGCCGGACAACGCCGTTTCCTTCTATGAGTTCCTCCACAGCAAGCGGGCTCCGCAGCTGGAAGGCACTCGTTTCTCCGTGCTGGCTTTGGGCGATACGTCTTACGAATTTTTCTGCCAGACCGGCAAGGACTTCGACAAAAGGCTGGAAGAGCTCGGTGCACGTCGTGTGGCCGACCGCGTCGACTGCGACGTCGATTTCGAGCAGCCGGCGGCGGGGTGGCTGGAAGCCGTCGCGAAGGCTATGGGCGAAACGTCCGGCGGCACGGCAGCTGCGGCTACCACGGCAACCGCCGCAACGGCCGGAGCGGAGTCGGAGTATTCCCGTTCGAATCCGTTCCATGCGGAAGTGTTGGAAAACCTGAACCTGAACGGGCGCGGCTCGGAGAAGGAAACGAGGCACGTGGAAATCTCCCTTGAAGGGTCGAACCTTCAATACGAACCGGGCGACAGCATCGGCATTTATCCCGAAAACGACCCGAGGCTCGTGGACGAGCTGATCGCGGCAGCGGGCTGGAATGCGGACGAAACCGTCTCCGACAAAAACGGGGAGAGCCTGAAGCTGCGCGATGCGCTGCTCCGTTATTACGAAATCACCGTGCTGACGAAGCCGCTGATCGAGCAAGTTTCCAAGCTGGCCGCGACAAGCGATCTCCGCAAGCTCCTGGAACCGGGAAGCGAGCAGGAGCTCAAAGCATACATCAAGAGCCGGGACCTTCTGGACCTGGTCCAGGATTACGGGCTGAAGGGCGTGCCCGCGGGCGACTTCGTGTCCCTCCTGCGGAAGATTCCGCCGCGGCTGTACTCGATCTCGAGCTCCCCGAAAGCGACGCCGGACGAGGTGCACGTCACCGTCCGCGCCGTGCGTTACGAGGCGAACGGCCGCGAACGGTACGGCGTTTGCTCCGTCCATCTCGCGGAACGCGCGGAGCCGGGCGCCCAGCTGCCTGTGTTCGTCCAGCATAACCCGAACTTCAAGCTGCCGGAAAACCCGGAAACGCCGATCATCATGATCGGTCCGGGCACGGGCGCGGCACCGTTCCGGGCTTTCATGATGGACAAGGAAGAGAGCGGCGCCGAAGGGAAAACGTGGATGTTCTTCGGCGACCAGCGCTTCAGAACCGACTTCCTGTACCAGACCGAGTGGCAGCGCTGGCTCAAGGACGGCGTGCTGACCCGGATGGACGTAGCGTTCTCCCGCGACACGGATCAGAAAGTGTACGTACAGCATCGCATGCTCGAGAAGGCACGCGATCTGTACGAGTGGCTGCAGGAAGGCGCCGTGGTGTACGTCTGCGGCGACGAGAGCCGGATGGCTCACGACGTCCATGCGGCGCTGATCACGATTTTGAAGCAAGAAGGCGGCATGAACGACGAGCAGGCGGCCGAATACTTGGCCCGCATGCAGCAAGATAAACGTTACCAACGGGACGTGTATTGATCGGGTTCCCGTAGAAAGACCGCGAGAGGAGATTACCAGCATGTCGGAAAACCATTTGCTCTCCAAGAACAGCGCGCCGCACAGCGACGTCGAGGAGATCAAAAAACGCAGCAACTATTTGCGGGGCAGCTTGCTCGAGACCATGGAAGACCGGATCACCGCTTCGATTCCCGAAGACGATAACCGGCTCATGAAACACCACGGCAGTTACATGCAGGACGACCGGGACCTGAGAGGCGAACGCCAGAAGCAGAAGCTCGAGCCCGCCTACCAATTCATGCTCCGCGTCCGCGCGGCCGGCGGCGTCGTCACGCCCGCCCAATGGCTGATGATGGACAGCGTCGCGCAGAAGTACGCGAACGGCACGATCCGGCTGACGACGCGCCAATCGTTCCAGCTGCACGGCGTGCTGAAGTGGGACATGAAGAAAACGATCCGCGAAGTCAACGACGCCATGCTCAGCACGCTGGCCGCGTGCGGCGACGTCAACCGCAACGTCATGTGCAACCCGAACCCGTACCAGTCGGATGTGCACGGCGAAGTTTACGAGCTGGCAGGCAAGATCAGCAGCCATCTTGATCCCAAATCCCGCGCTTATTACGAAATTTGGCTGGACGAGGAGAAAGTGGCGGACAGCCGGGATTTCGACCGCGAGCAAGAGCCGATCTATGGGCCGGTTTACTTGCCTCGCAAGTTTAAAATCGGCATCGCCGTACCGCCTTCCAACGACGTCGACGTGTTTTCCCAGGACCTCGGTTTCATCGCGATCGTGGAAAACGGCCGCCTGGCCGGCTTTAACGTCAGCGTCGGCGGCGGCATGGGCATGACGCACGGCGATCCGAAGACGTACCCGCAGGTCGGCCAAGTGATCGGCTTCATTACGCCGGACCAGATCATCGACGTGGCGGAGAAAACGGTCACGATCCAACGCGACTACGGGGATCGTTCCGTGCGCAAGCACGCCCGTTTCAAGTATACGATCGACGACCGCGGCATCGATTGGTTCATCGGCGAACTGACCGAGCGTCTCAGCTGGAAGCTGCAGCCCGCTCGCCCGTTCCATTTCGATCATAATGGAGACCGCTATGGCTGGGTGAAGGGCAGCGACGGCAAATGGCATCTCACGCTGTTCATCCAGAACGGCCGCGTCAAGGACGAGGAAGGCTATCAACTGATGACGGGCCTCCGCGAAATCGCCAAGGTGCACGGCGGGGATTTCCGGCTGACGCCGAACCAGAACCTCATCATCGCGGGAGTCAAATCCCAGCAGAAGAAGAAAATCGAAGAACTGGTTCAGAAATACGGGCTGACGGACGGCGCGCATCTGACCGCCCTCGTCCGCAACTCGATGGCTTGCGTCGCGCTTCCGACTTGCGGACTGGCGATGGCGGAGTCGGAGCGCTATATGCCCGAGCTGCTGAACAAAATCACGCCGATCCTCGAAGAAAACGGTTTGAGCGAGACGGACATCGTCATCCGGATGACCGGCTGTCCGAACGGATGCGCGAGACCCGCGCTCGCGGAAATCGCGTTCATCGGCAAAGCGCCCGGACGGTATAACATGTATCTGGGCGGCGGTTTCGCCGGCGACCGATTGAACAAGATGTACAAGGAGAACATCGGAGAAGCGGAAATCCTGGATTCCCTGCGCCAACTCTTGGCCCACTATGCCAAAGAGCGGAATGCAGGCGAGCATTTCGGCGATTTCGCCATCCGGGCCGGTTACGTCAAGGAAGTCCGTTCCGGTCAAGAGTTCCACGCTTAAACGACAAAGGAGCGTATCCCGTCCAAGGGGTACGCTCCTTTTCGATTGGCGCGCTCGACGAAGGACTTGGGGAGTAGCATAATAAAGGCAGCGAAATCGCGAATGGAGGGCATCGATATTGGCATTTAACGTGGAAGAAGCGACGATACGGGGCATGCAGGCTGCGATGGCGGCGGGGGAAATCACTTCCCGGCAACTCACGGCGATGTATTTGGAGAGGATCGCGGAGCACGACAAATCCGGCATACGCCTCAATACCGTTTTGGAAATCAATCCGGACGCCTTGTACATAGCGGAAAATCTGGACATCGAGCGAGCGGAGGGCAAAGTGCGGGGCCATCTGCACGGGATTCCGGTGCTGCTGAAGGACAACATCGACACCGCCGACAAAATGCATACGAGCGCGGGTTCGCTCGCGCTGGCGAATTCGTTCGCGCAGCGGGACGCTTTCCTGGTGCGGCGTCTGCGGGAAGAGGGAGCCGTCATCCTGGGCAAAGCCAACATGACGGAATGGGCCAACTTCATGACGACGGGGATGCCCAGCGGCTACAGCTCGCGCGGCGGCCAAGTCTTGAATCCTTACGGCCCCGGAAAGCATACGCCGGGCGGCTCGAGCTCGGGCTCCGCATCCTCGGTCGCCGCGAATCTATGTGCCGTCGCGGTCGGCACGGAAACTTCGGGCTCCATCTTGCATCCCGCCTGCTACAACAGCATCGTCGGGATCAAACCGACGCTCGGCCTGATCAGCCGAACCGGCATCATCCCGATTACCTACACGCAGGATACGGCCGGGCCGTTCGGACGAACGGTCGAAGACGCGGCGATCCTGCTCGGGGCGCTCGCCGGCGAAGACGCCGAGGACGCCGCGACTCGGCCGTCGCGCGGACAAGCGCATCCCGACTACACGAAGTTTCTGGACCGTAAGGGATTGAAAGGCGCGCGAATCGGCATCAACCGCGGCTACCAAGGCGATTTCACGAAAGAAGAAAAGGAACTCGTCGATCGAGCCGTCGAGGTGCTGAGGCAGTGCGGGGCGGAAATCGTGGAAGATACCAACCTGCATCACGTGGCCGACCATTCCTCCGTTTTGCTGAACGAATTCAAGTCCGCGCTGAACCGGTATTTCGCGTTTTTGGGTCCCCATGCGCCGGTCAAATCGCTGCGCGACGTCATCGACTTCAATAACCGGAACCAGGAGAAAGCGCTGAAGTTCGGGCAAACCTGGATGCTGCGCGCTGAATACGAGACGTCCGGCACGATGACGGAACCGGAATATATCCGCGACAGGCTGAAGGATTGGCGGATGTCGAGGGAAGAGGGCATCGACAAGCTGATGGAGAAGCATAAGCTCGACGCCTTGTTCTGCCCGGGAGTCACCGACTCGCCTGCCGTGTCGGGGTATCCCGCGGTGATGGTCCCGGCCGGCTACCGCGAGGACGGCTTGCCGTTCGGCGTATCGTTCGCCGGCAAGCCGTATAGCGAACCCGCGCTGCTCCGTTTCGCCTACGCTTTCGAGCAGGCTTATCCGGTGCGGGTTCCTCCGAACTTGTCTTAGTGATCGGGAGCCGATCGGCGATCGAACCGGTCCAAGGATCGGGTCTTCACGAGCTCGAGGACGAGCATGCCCAAATCTTCGTAAGACATCTCCCGGATATGGGATTCGATTCGCTCATCTGCGATGTCCTCCGGGCGAAAAATTTCATGGATGATGTTCAGCACCGCTTCTACTCTCTCTTCGTGCTGAATCGGCGTGACGTTTCTCATTGGTTCGGACCCCTGTTGATCATATTCGGTTTGCCCGGATCGTTTCGCGTCTAATGGGGAATGATGGATGGCAAACCGTCGACGGCTCGATTCTAGCACGCTTGCCGGGTCAAGGTTTCATTCCTTAAAGGATTGTCATGTTTCTCATAAAACGGGAGGGACGAAGATGAAAAAAAGATTGCTAGGCGGAAAGCTGGAAGTGTCGGAGCTTGGGCTCGGCTGCATGGGGATGTCCGACTTTTACGCGGGCAGGGACGAGGAAGAAGCGATCCGCACGATCCATCGGGCGCTCGAACTCGGCGTGACGTTCTTCGACACGGCTGACATGTATGGCGTGGGGCGCAATGAAGAGCTGGTCGGCCGGGCGCTTACAGGCCGCCGCAACGAAGCCGTCATCGCCACGAAGTTCGGCAACGTGAGAAGCGAGGACGGCAAATTCCTCGGCGTGAACGGCCGGCCGGAATATGTCCGATCCGCTTGCGAGGCGAGCTTGCGTAGACTGGGTGTGGATCACATCGATCTCTATTACCAGCATCGCGTGGATCCCAATACCCCCATCGAGGAGACGGTGGGCGCCATGGCGGAGCTGGTGCGCGAGGGCAAGGTCCGGTATCTGGGCCTGTCCGAAGCGGCACCGGCCACGATCCGGCGCGCGCATGCCGTCCATCCCATCACCGCGCTGCAAACCGAGTATTCGCTTTGGAGCCGCGACGTGGAGGACGAGATTTTGCCGGCCTGCCGCGAGCTGGGCATCGGATTCGTGCCGTACAGTCCGCTCGGCCGGGGTTTCCTGACGGGGCAAATCCGAACGTTCGAGGACTTGGCGGAGGACGATTACCGCCGCTTTTCGCCGCGTTTTCAGGGGGAGAACTTCCAGAAAAACCTCGATCTCGTCGCAAGGATCGAGGACATCGCGAAGGAAAAGAGCTGCAAACCTTCCCAGCTGGCGCTGGCCTGGCTGCTGGCGCAAGGCGAGGATATCGCGCCGATTCCGGGGACCAAACGCCGCGCTTTGCTGGAGGAGAATGCGGCCGCCGCGGAAATCCGGCTGTCCAGGGAAGATCTCGCGAGAATCGACGAAGCGGCTCCCAAGGGAGCGGCTCACGGTACCCGGTATCCGGAAGCGAGCATGAAATCCGTCAATCTGTAAAAACCATACAGGATTTTCCTCCGCATATCGCATATAATCGAGTCATATCGGCCAATGGCCGATCCCGTACCGAACCCCGCTGAGCTTATCAGCGGGGTTCTTGGCGGGAGTGAGGCGGAGGAGACGGAACGTTGAAACAGAGGCTCGATTATTTGGACAATTTGCGGACGGCTTTGACGATGCTGGTGGTGGTGTTCCATACCTCCATCGCCTACGGGGCCGCCGGCTCTTGGATACTCGAAGACGTCGACAAAAGCGAAATGACGATCTCGGTCATCCTGCTGACGATTTTTACGGCGGTAAATCAGGCATACTTCATGGGACTGTTCTTTTTCCTGTCATCTTATTTCATTCCATCTTCTTACGATCGCAAGGGGCCCGTCCGCTTTTTGAAAGACAGGTTCGTACGGCTCGGCATTCCGCTAGCGTTCTATTATTTCGCGATCGGCCCGGTGACGGCGTGGTACGCACGGAATCGGACTGAAATGGGGCTCGGGGAGTATTACCGGAAATACGTTTGGAGCTTCGACAGTACTTTCTTCGGACCCGCGTGGTTTCTGGAGGCGTCGATTTATTTCGCGATTCTGTACGTTTTGTATCGTTTGATCGCGAGGAGGCCGGCGGAGGATCGGGCTCCGGTTCCGTTCCCGAGCACGCCCAAACTGCTGGTGGCAGCCGTTTTGCTTGGTCTGATCGCCTTCGCCGTCCGTCTCGCGTATCCGACGGGCACGGGGCCGCTCGAGCTTCAGCTGGGCTATTTTCCGTCTTATATCCTGTTGTTCATCGTGGGGATCGTCGCCTATCGAAACGGGTGGCTGTTCAACGTCCCGCCCCGCTTGCGCACCGTCTGGAAATGGATCGGCGTCGGCGCCATCCCCGTACTGCCCGTCGGGTTAATCGCCATGGGGGCGTTGGATACGGGAATATCCGTAGACGGCGGCGCGAATCCGCAAGCATTCTTGTACGCGATGTGGGAGCCGTTCGTGTGCATCGGCCTTGTCATCACGCTGATTACCTGGTTTCAGCGCAGATTCGCCGACGCGGGTCCTTTTCGAAAATGGCTTTCCGCCCACGCCTATACGGTGTTTCTGATCCACCCTCCCATCGTCGTCGGATGGACGATCGCGTTCCACGGCGTCGCGCTTCCTCCGATGGTCAAATGGGTGATCGTCTCGGTGCTGGCCGTCGCCGTTTGCTTCGGAGCCGCCGGGCTCATCCGGATGATTCCGGGCGCCAGGAAAATGTTATAAAAGTCCAAGGGAGGTTGTGAGGATGAACGACCGACATCATTTAACCCTGCATACGGACAAATACCAGATCAACATGATGTACGCCCACTGGGTTCAGGGCACGTTGAACCAGCGGGCCGTTTTCGAGGCCTATTTCCGCAAGCTTCCTTTCGGCAACGGGTATGCCGTATTCGCCGGCTTGGAGCGGATCGTCCGCTACATGCAGGAGCTTCGCTTCGAGGAAGAGGAAATCGCGTATTTGCGGACGCAAGAGGAGAATTACCGCGAGGAATTCCTTGAGGAGCTTCGGAACTTCCGCTTCACCGGCCAACTCGACATGGTGCCGGAGGGGACGATCGTTTTTCCGAACGAGCCGCTGATCCGGGTCGAAGCCCGCGTGTTCGAAGCGCAATTGATCGAGACGGCGATGCTGAACTTCATGAACTATCAGACGCTGATCGCCACCAAGGCGTCCCGGATCAAACGGGCGGCGCCGAACGATCTGCTGCTGGAATTCGGCACGAGGCGGGCGCAGGAAGCGGATGCCGCGTTGTGGGGAGCCAGAGCCGCCTATATCGCCGGCTTTCACGCCACTTCCAACCTGCGGGCCGGCATGCTGTTCGGCATCCCGGTCCAGGGGACGCATTCGCACGCCTGGGTGCAGGGCCATGACGACGAGGAAGACGCGTTCCGGCAATACGCCGAGGCGCTGCCGGATCAGGTGACGCTGCTGGTCGACACCTACGATACGCTCAGAAGCGGCGTTCCGAACGCGATCCGGGTCGCGAAGCTGCTCGAGGCTCAGGGCAAACGCATGATGGCCATCCGGATCGACAGCGGCGACCTGGCGTATTTGTCCCAGCGTTCCCGCGAGATGCTGGCCGAGGCGGGACTGCCTTACGTGCGGATCGTCGCTTCAGGCGATCTGGACGAGAACATCATTTTCGACCTGAAAGCCCAAAACGCGAAAGTCGACGTCTGGGGAGTCGGCACGCAGCTCATCACGGCGGCGGACCAACCGGCGCTCGGCGGCGTCTACAAGCTCGTCGCCCGGGAGAAGGACGGCCGCGAAGAGCCGGTCATCAAGCTGTCCGGCAATCCGGAGAAGGTCACGAACCCGGGGCGCAAGGAGCTGTACCGGCTCGTGAACCGGAAGACCGGCAAAGCGGAAGCGGGCTACTTGGCGATGACGGACGAGGACGATGTCCGGAACGGGGAGACGATCCGCGTGTTCGATCCGGTTCATCCGTACCTGTCCAAGCATCTGGACGATTACGAAGCCGTTCCGCTGCTGACGCCGATTTTCGCGGACGGCAAGCAGGTATATGAGCTGCCCTCTCTGGAGGAGATCCGCGCGTATCACGAGCGGCAGCTCGAGCTGTTCTGGCCGCAATACATGCGCAAGCTGAATCCGGAAGTGTTCCGCGTGTCGCTCAGCGAGAAGCTGTGGCAGCTGAAAGCGGATCTGATGAAGCAGCACCAGCAATTCGGCAAATAGCGGCTTCGGCCGCTATTTCGCGTGCAGGAGGGGTGCACGGGGAGTCTCTGCCGTAACCGGGTTTTTCCTTCTCCAACGTTATTTATTAGCGTTACAGAGACGAAGGATCGAACTTGTTCCGCTCCAGCGTTAATTTTTAACGTTGGAGTAGGATTTGTAGAAGTTTGAAGTGTTGCAACGCTACTTTTTAGCGCTGCAGCAAGAGAGGACGGGGTTTGCGGCGCTCCAGCGTTACTTTTTAACGTTAGCTATTCATGCGTACCTGTTCTGAAAGCCATCGTGATCAGGAGGGAAACGGAATGAGACTGGGAGGACAAGTGTATCCGGAACGGCAGGATCCGGAAAGCTGGGTGGACGCCGTTCGCAAAGCGGGATTCCGCGCGGCGGTGTGTCCCGTGAACCACGAAGCGGACGGAGCGCTCATCCGCGCTTACCGGGACGCGGCGGCCGCGAACGATATCTTCATCGCCGAGGTAGGCGCGTGGAGCAATCCGATCAGCGCGGATCCGGAAGTGCGGCGTCAGGCCATGGAGTATTGCGCGAAGCAGCTCGCCTTGGCGGAGGAGATTGGGGCCGGGTGCTGCGTCAATATCGCGGGGTCGCGAGGCGAACAGTGGGACGGGCCGCACCCGGACAATTTTTCGGACGAGACCTTCGATCTCATCGTGGAGACGGTGCGCGGCATCATCGACCAAGTGAACCCGTCCCGGACGTTCTTCACGCTGGAGACGATGCCTTGGACGTACCCCGATTCTGCGGACACCTATTTGGCGCTGCTCAGGGCCATCGACCGTCCGGCGTTCGCCGTCCATCTGGACCCGGTCAACATGATCTCCAGCCCCCGCACGTATTATCGGAACGGCGAGATGATCCGTGATTTCATTGCCAAGCTCGGGCCCTATATCAAGAACTGCCATGCGAAGGACATCAAGCTGGCCGGCAAACTGACCGTTCACTTGGACGAGGTGCTGCCCGGGACGGGCGCGCTCGATTACCGGACGTTTCTGACGGAGCTGGGCAAGCTGGGACCCGATACGCCGCTGATCATCGAACATCTCGCCACGGAGCAAGACTATGCCGCCGCAGCGGCTTTCATCCGCGGTACCGCATCCGAGCTGGGAATCTCCCTGTAAGACGGGATTGACAAGTTTTGGGGCGTTTCCGATAATGATTTAGCTTGCTTCGTATCTCCTTAATCGAAAGAAGGCGCACTTCCCATGACCCATACCAATGTCAAAATGGTTACCGCCGGCCTGCTCGCCGCGCTGTTCATCGGCGCGCTCGACGTTACCGTCGTGGCGACGGCCATGCCCAAAATTACCGAAGAGCTTCAGGGAATGAGCCTGATGAGCTGGGTATTCTCGATTTATACGCTGACGACGTGCGTCACCACGCCGATTTTCGGCAAACTGACCGACCTGTTCGGGCGCAAAATGGTGTTCGTCATCGGCATCGTCTTTTTCGTGCTCGGTTCGATCCTGTGCGGGATGGCCCAATCGATGACGGCGCTCGTGCTGTTCCGTGCCCTGCAAGGAATCGGCGCCGGCGCGTTGAACCCGGTCTGCTTCACGATCGTCGGGGACATTTTCCCCGGCGAGAAACGCGCGCGCATGATGGGCGTGTTCGGCTCCGTCTGGTCCATCGCCGGACTTCTCGGTCCTTTGGTCGGAGGTTATTTCGTCGATCAGGTGTCCTGGCGCTGGATTTTCTACATCAACGTGCCGATCGGTATCGTCGCCGCAGTTCTCGTCGTCGGGTTCCTGCACGAAAATTTCGAACGCAAAAAGAAGAAAATCGACTACCTCGGCGCCCTTACGTTTACGGTCGCGCTTTCCTCGCTCATGTACGCGTTGCTTAGCGGAGGAGGGGACCACCCTTGGGATTCCGGCCTTATCATTGGCTTGTTCGCCGTCGCGGTCATTTTCGCCGCCTTGTTCCTGCTCGTCGAGAAATACGCGGAAGAGCCGATGGTGCCGCTGTCGATTTTCAAAATCCGCGTCCTGAACGTGGTGAACGTCAGCGGGTTCCTCGCCTTCAGCGTCACGACCGGCGTCACGATTTACGCGCCGATCTGGATCCAGTCGGTGCTCGGCCATTCTGCGACCAATTCCGGCTTTACGGTCATGCCGATGTCGCTGGCTTGGCCGCTGGCCGCCACGATCGTCGGAAGAATCATGTACCGCGTCGGCATCAAAGCCTCGGTGGTGTTCGGATCGGTCGCCGTGGTCGCCGCAGGCGCATGGCTGACCGGGCTGAACGTCGATTCCCCGTACGCCTTCTGGGTCGGCATCATGATCATTTTCGGCTTCGGCATGGGGTTCGTGTCGACGCCTCAGACGGTCATCGTCCAGTCGGTCGTCGGCTGGGAAATGCGGGGCGTCGCCAACGCCTCGAACTCCTTGATGCGCTCGCTCGGGCAGACCGTGGGCGTGGCGATTTTCGGAACGATCTTCAACCACTACGTGACTTCCGATCCGGGAACGATCCCGGAGCTCACCGCGGGCATGCATGCGGTATTCGTGCTGCTGTTCGCGATTACGGCCGCCAATTTGCTCACGATGGCGTTCCTGCCCTCCCACGGCCGGATCATGGAGCAGCAGAAGTCCCGTTAATCGCAAAGACACCCAAACGGCGAATCTTCGGATTCGTCGTTTTATTTGGCATTGAACTTTGGATTGGAATCCTTTATTATGGACAATACAGGTCTACAATAAGGATGATCAAAAGCGAGGTGAAAACATGCAATTCTCCAAAAGTACGGATTATGCCCTCCACGCCTTGATTCATCTGGGACACTCGGAGCGTTCCAGCAACGTCGGGATCAAGGAATTATCCGGGGCGCTTAACGTTTCCGAGAGTTATTTATCCAAAATCATGTCCAAGCTGAGGCAGGATGGAATCGTACGTGCCGTTCCGGGAGTTAACGGGGGTTACGAACTTGCGAGGCCGGCCGATCAGATTACCTTTCTGGATGTCATTCAAGTGATTGAAGGAAGACAGCAGTTATTCGAGTGTTCCAATTCGAATTCGCGGCAGCATCGGTTGTTGGCGGAAGAAGGGGGTGCGCAAGGGGATCAGCAACGTCCGATCAAAAACGAATGTTTGGTGGAGAAGGTCATGAACGGCGCGGAACAGCATCTGTACCAATACTTGCAAGAACATACGATTCAGTCGGTTTTGAATGAGGCATCCCAGCGGTCGAACCGCGAGGTAAACAAGAAGTGACGCACTTCTTGTATTCTAAATATGGATATTATAGATCTATGGAGGTTGTGACTTATGGAGAATAAAGAACTTCTCGATGTGGCCATTATTGGCGGCGGACCGGCTGGATTGAACGCGGCCCTGGTGCTTGGGAGGGCAAAGAAAAAAGCGGCGGTGATCGATGCGGGCCGTCCCCGAAACGCCGTGACTCGCGAAGTTCACGGGTTTCTTACGCGCGACGGGATCAGTCCGAGCGAGTTTCGGCGAATTGCGAAGGAAGAGATCGGTGCCTATCCCTCCGTATCTTTCGCGGCGGATACGGCGGTGTCCATCGCGGGAGCCGACGGCCGGTTTCGAGTGGAGACGGAGCAAGGACAAACGTTCGCAAGCAAAAAAATATTGTTTACCGTCGGCATGAAGGATCGGCCGCTTGACGTTCCGGGACTTGCGGAGGTATACGGGAAGAGCGCTTTCGTCTGCCCGTATTGCGACGGCTGGGAATTAAGGGATCAGCCGCTTGTCATCATCCATAAAGGAACTGAGCTAATGCACTTTGCTCCCGTCATATCCGGATGGACGAACCGATTTACCGTCTGCACGAACGGACCTGATGAACTGACGGATGCCGAACGTGAGGAACTCCTGCTGAATGGAGTGCCTCTTTACGACTCGCCGATCCGGCACATCGACTCTAGCGAAGGGATCGTTCGTCAAGTCATCCTGGAAGACGGGACGACCGTTCCATGTAGGGGCATCTTTTTCAAACCGAATCTGGTTATAGGATCGGACTTGCCGCAGACGATCGGTTGCGAGATTTCGGAATTCGGGGAGATCGTCGTCGATGAATTCGGTAAAACGAACATTCCGGGTGTATACAGTGCCGGCGATGCAGCATCGCGAATGCATCAGGCCATCGCTGCGGCTTCAAGGGGGGCGTTTGTCGCCGCGGTCATCAACGGTGCACTGAATACAGAGGCTTGGAGAAGAAACGAATGATCGATTTCATGCTCCGAATGACTTTTTTTGTTCCCGAAAATTCGAAAACCCGTTGACTTCGAGCCGGTACAGGGGGATAATGTACGCGTGTACATTTTGCAAACCACAAGAAAGAGCGGAACGATCCGATGACTACACGCAAAGAGGTGGCCGAGCTCGCCGGCGTTTCGGAGGCGACGGTATCGCGCGTCCTGAACGGCGTCGGGCCGATGAAGGAATCGACCCGCAAACGTGTCCTCGAGGCGGCCGAACGCCTCGGGTACCACCTGAACGCCGTCGCGTCGAGCTTCGCGAGGGGAAGAAGCGGAAACCTCGGCGTCGTCATGCCGCACGTGCCCAAGGTCCACTTGTTTTCGACGTACTACTTCTCCGAGCTCTTGAGCGGAATCGGGGGAGCGGTTCATGAGCGCGGCTACGGCTTGCTGCTGCTGTTCCGGAATCCGGCGGAAGTCTACGACTACGTTTCGTTGTTCCGAACGCTGCGGGTCGATGGCGCGATCGTGCTCGGAGCCAGCTCCCTCCCGTCCGAGATGGCGGGAATCCGCGAGGCCGCGGCGGAAGGATTGCCTTGCTGCGTCATGGACCAGCACTTCGCAGATATCCGCATCGGCACGGTCGCCGCGGACCACGTGGAGGGCGCTTACCGCGCGGTGAAGCACCTGCTCGGCAAGGGCTACAGGCGAATCGGATTCCTGAACGGCTCGCCCCAGTATTCCAACAGCGCGGACCGGTTGACCGGATACCGCAAGGCGCTGGCGGAGGCGGGCATCGAGCCGGACGATTCCCTGCTGTATGCGGGGAACTACAGTTGGACGAGCGGCAACGCCGCGGCGGAGAAAATCTACGCGGACTTGGACCGGCTGGACGCCTTGTTCGTGTCCAACGACCGGATGGCGATCGGCCTCATGAAGGGCCTTCGCGACCGCGGGTGTTCGCTGCCCGAGGATCTCGCGATCGTCGCTTACGACGATTCCGATGCCGCCCGGTTCAGCGAGCCGCCGCTGACGACGGTTCACGTGCCGTTTTACGACATGGGCAAGCTCGCGGCGGAGCGGGTGTTGGATCGCATTCTAGATGCCGCGGAAGGTGAACAGGAACCGATTTGCGACGTGCTCGAGCCCAGGCTCGTGGTCCGGAAGTCGTGCGGGACAACGAAGGAGGATTCGTTTTGAAAAAAGCGCTTATCGTATGGGGCGGTTGGGACGGCCATCAACCGAGAGAGGTTGCGGGCATTTTCCAGGAACTGCTCGAGAAGGAAGGATTCGAAGTCGAAGTATCGGACACCCTGCAGGCTTTCGCCGACGGGGAGAAGCTGAAGGGCCTCGATCTCATCATTCCGGTATGGACGATGGATAAAATCGATCAGAAGCTCGTGGACAACGTGTCCCAAGCGGTGCAGTCCGGCGTGGGATTGGCGGGCTGCCACGGCGGCATGTGCGACGCGTTCCGCGAGAACGTGGACTGGCAGTTCATGACAGGCGGCCAATGGGTTGCTCATCCCGGCAATGACGGCGTGGAGTACACGGTCAACGTATCGAACAGCTCCAGCCCATTAGTGGAGGGACTCGAGGATTTCACCGTGCGGAGCGAGCAATATTACATGCACGTCGACCCTGCGGTCGAAGTGCTCGCGACGACGCGCTTTCCGGTCGTGCCGGGGCCGCATTCACTCAACAAAGCGGTCGACATGCCGGTGGTTTGGACGAAACGCTGGGGAGTCGGCCGGGTGTATTACAACTCGCTCGGCCATCAGGCGAACATCGTGGAAATGCCGCCGGTGCTGGAACTCATGCGGCGGGGATTTCTCTGGGCCGCGCAAGGCAAACAATCCTGATCGGGGATCAATGAAGGAGACGGGAACCTTATGGAGAAACTGAAAGTCGGCATTATCGGAACGGGCAACATCAGCGGCATTTATTTTCAGAACGGCAAACGATTCGAGTCGATGGAAGTCGTCGCCTGCGCGGACATCGACGTCGAACGCGCGAAAGCGAAAGCGGCCGAGCACGGCGTGCGCGGATGCTCGGTAGACGAGCTGCTGGCAGATCCGGAAGTCCAAATGGTCATCAACCTGACGATTCCGCAGGCGCATGCCTCGGTCTGCATGAAAGCCCTTGAAGCGGGCAAACACGTTTACGTCGAGAAGCCGCTCTCCGTTACCCGCGAGGAAGGCAAACAGCTGCTGGAGCTTGCCGAGCGCAAGGGACTTCGCGTCGGCTGCGCGCCGGACACGTTCCTCGGCGGCGGCATACAGACGAGCATCAAGCTGATCGAAGACGGCTGGATCGGCACGCCGATCGGCGCCACGGCCTTCATGACCAGCAGCGGCCCGGAAAGCTGGCACCCGGCTCCGGAGTTCTTCTACCAAATCGGCGGCGGCCCTATGTTCGACATGGGACCGTACTATTTGACGGCGATGGTCGCCATGCTCGGCCCCATCACCCGCGTCACCGGCTCTGCGCGGATCTCCCATGCGGAGCGGACGATCACGAGCCAGCCGAAATTCGGGCAAGTCGTGAAGGTTGAAACGCCGACGCACATCGCGGGCGTACTCGACTTCGCTTCCGGTCCGGTGGGCACGCTGCTCACCAGCTTCGACATCGCGGGCGGCTCCACGCTTCCGCGCATCGAAGTGTACGGCAGCCAAGGCACGCTGCTGGTGCCGGATCCGAACACGTTCGGCGGCCCTGTGTCCGTCTGGCGCGCGGGATCCCGCGAGTGGTCGCAGATTCCGCTCACCCACGGCAAAGCGGAGAACGCCCGCGGCGTCGGCGCGGCGGACATGGCCAAAGCCATCCTGACCGGCCGCAAGCACCGCGCGAACGGCGCGATGGCTAACCACGTGCTCGAGGCGATGCACGGCTTCCACGATGCATCGGCGCAAGGCAAGCATTACATCATGCAAAGCACCTGCGAGAAGCCGGCTCCGCTGCCGCTCGGACTGGGCGACCACGAGCTGGACTGAGCCGCTAATTTAAAAAAGCTCCTCCCTTGCCAACAGGCGAAGGAGGAGCTTTCCGTCTATAAGGCCGGTTGTCATCTAACCTACGATTTCCTTGATTTTGACGGAACCGTCTTTGCTCAGGTCGATGAACTCGTCGTCGAGCGAGACGAGGGGGCTCGTCGGATAGTTCGGATTGATGAGCAAGATCCGGCCTTTCCGTTCATCGGAGAGAATGACTTCGCTGCCGATCTGCGCGGCCATCAGCCCGTTCAGGAAGGTCAGGCCGATCGCCGAATCGAAGCGGCCTTGGATGATTTGCTTGTGGATCTCGTGGATGACTTCGTAGAAAGCATACGCCTCCCTGTAGGGGCGCGCCGAAGTCATCGCTACGTACACGTCGGCCAGGGCGATGATTTTGCTTAAGGGGTCGATCTCGCTCCCTTTAATCCCTTGAGGGTAACCGCTGCCGTCTTCCCGCTCATGATGCTGCAGGGCGACCCGGGCGATGCGGGGGTCCACTCCTGACTCCAGAAGAAGCTCGTATCCCAGCATAGCGTGCTCTTTCATGATCTCCCGCTCGCTGGGGAGCAGCCTCTCCGGTTTCTTGAGCAAATAGGAGGGGAGTTTGACCGAGCCGATATCGTAGAGGCTGGCCGCCGAATTGAGCAAGGAAAGCTCCTTCTGGTCGAGGTGCAGCCATTTGCCCAGCATGGCGGACATGACGACGACGCCGATGCTCTGCTTGTAGCGGTAATCCGCCATCGACTTGAGATCCGCGAAGAGTTGGAACAGGTTGCGTTTACGGGCGGCCTCCATGATGACCGGGAGCACTTTCTCCTCGAGTTCGAGCACCGGAACCGTTCCGTTGGCTTGCACGAAATGATCGATGTCCTGCAGCCGGGCAGCCGTTTTGTTGACCAGCTCCCTCACTTCCGCCTGATTGGCGGGACCCGTTTCGACTTCCTGGACGATGACGTCGAAAACGTCGACCTTGAAGTTGGCCATCAGCTCGATATGGTGCTCCGTTAAAACCGTGCCCTCTGGAATGAGCAGCAGCCCTTTGTTGTCCATGACGTGATGAAGAACGCGTTTGCCGCCCAGATGGGAATATTCGTCGTACCGCATGGCAGCCTCCTTGGGGTGTTGTGCCGTCAGACAGCCCACAAAGCCTTGGAGCAGCGAGAAAACGCTTACCTTTTGCCGCGTATCCGGGTATAAAAAAACATCCAACCTTCGCTCAAGAAGATAGGATGTTTTGTCGGGACAAAGAAGTAGGGGTCTCCCTATGCTTCGGCAACTCGGCCGCCATGGGGCTTTCGCCCGGTAGGCCCGTAGCTTTGCGTCCTTATCTTTCGATAAGTTTGCCTTTCTCGTGGTCAGGTCAGATTATAAGGTATTTTGGCATGGAAGTCCATACAAATAATGGGACCAGCGTCCCAGTCTAGTCAACGGCCCGGATCTGTGCTATCCTATCGGATGACAACTGAACAAGAAAATCCGGTTTCGCCTCGGCGATCCGGGAGAGGTTCGCGAACTCCCTCTATAAAAAACTATAGCAAGCGACCGCTTCAGCCGGCTCGCTCTTCGCTTTGTGCGCAGAGATTCGGCAGATAGACGATCGCTGTTTTTTTGGAGTTCCTTCGGATGCGAATCTCGTTCTTGTTCCCGGTCCCGGCTGCCGTACCTATGAGCCGAGGGAGACAAGGAGGAGATTTTTTTATGTCCCATGCAGGACGCGGCAAGGAAGAATTGCAGGATATCACGCTGCTTGGCAATCAAGGCACGAAATACCCGTTCAACTATGCGCCGGAAGTGCTCGAGTCGTTCGACAACAAGCATACGGGCCGGGATTACTTCGTGAAATTCAATTGTCCCGAGTTTACGAGCCTGTGCCCGATCACGGGCCAGCCCGACTTCGCGACGATCTACATCTCCTACATTCCGGACGTGAAAATGGTGGAGAGCAAGTCCCTGAAGCTCTACCTGTTCAGCTTTCGCAACCACGGGGATTTCCACGAGGATTGCATGAACATCATCATGAACGACCTCATCAAACTGATGGAGCCGCGCTACATCGAGGTATGGGGAAAATTCACCCCTAGAGGCGGCATTTCGATCGATCCTTATTGCAATTGGGGGCGCCCGGGCACGAAGTACGAAGAGATGGCTTTCCATCGTTTGATGAATCACGATATGTATCCCGAGAAAGTCGACAACCGTTAAGGAGGAGAAGAACGAATGTTGAAAACGGTGCTGGTTCTGCTGTATCTGCTGGCGATCGTGATGGCGAACGTCATTACGGCGAACAACGATCCTGTCCTGTGGGGCAAATTGATCATCCCGGCGGGCTCGTTCCTGATCGGGGCGACGTTCATTCTGAGAGACTTGGTGCAGAACACGATCGGACGCAAACTCACGTACGGCGCGATCGGAGCGGCGATGGTCCTGTCGGCGGTCTCGTCGTATTTGCTCGGCGATACGCTGTGGATCGTGGCGGCGTCCACGATCACGTTCTTGTTCTCGGAGACGGCCGATACGGAGATTTACTCCAGGCTGCGGCTTCCGATGTCGCTGAGGGTGCTGTACAGCGGTCTCGTCGGCGGCATGTTCGACAGCGTCATCTTCGTCGTCATCGGCTTGTCGCCGATCGGCGCGGGCTTCCTGCCGTGGGATTTGGTCGGCTACGCGATCGCGGGGCAGATCGTCGTCAAAGTCGGGATGCAATGCATCGGCGCGCTCATCGTGCAGCTCATGCCGAAGCCGCGCGTTACGGCGAAAGCTTGAGATTTCGGAAAAAAGCCTTCTTCCGGTTCGACGGAAGAAGGCTTTTTCGTTTTAGGCGGAGGGTTTGTCGAACGTATGAACGAGCTTCCAATTCGCGCCGCCGTCCGAAGTCACGTACATTTTCGAAGGTTCTTGGCCGTCCGTGTTGATCCACCAGACGTGATCGGCGTCCGCCGCGGCGATCTGTTGGACGTCGAAGCCGGAATACTCCGGCTTCAGGTTGACCCAGGTTTCGCCGCCGTCCGTCGTTTTGCCGAGCCGGTTCGGTTTGTCGCAAGCTTGGCATTGGCCGCCCATGAAGGCGACGTCCGGGCTCGCGACATACAGCGTGCCGGGGGAGTTTCCGCCGTTACGGGGCACCTTTTTCTCATCCATCGTGAAGCCCGGGGCCGGACCGGAGCCCGCGCCGGAGTTGGCGAGGACCGGCTGCCAGCTCTTGCCGCCGTCGCGGGTATGGAACAGCGAGTAGGAGGTTTGGGACATGCCCGAACCGCCCACCACTTCGACCCAGGCGTCGTTTTTGCCCGCCGACCGGATCACCGAATTCGTCGGCGGGACGTCGGAGTCTTTCGACAGTACGGTCGTCCACGTTTTGCCGCCGTCCGACGTCTTGCGGATCGAGAATCCGTGCTGCCCGTTCGTGACCGCCCATCCGTTCTTGGCGTCGTGGAAGTAGACGTCCCCGACCGTCTTGCCCGGCGTCGTCATAGGGGTCCAAGTTTTGCCGCCGTCGGTCGTATGGGCGTCGCCGCTGAACGCCTCGAGGTCCGATACGAAGTGGAAAAACGAGTCGTTCGGCACCGTTCCGCCATCTTCCCAGTGTTTGCCTCCGTCAGTTGTACGGACCAGCTTCACGCTCTTGTGATCCCCGCTGGCCAGCGATGCCCACGCTTTGTCCTTATTCAGGGCGAAAATCTGATGCACGACGTTCTGAGGCCGAAGCTGGATGCTCCAATGTGCGCCGCCGTCGGCCGTTCCGGCGATCCATCCGTCGCCGCCCGCCCAGCCGATCATCGGATTCGCCAGCCGGACCGCCGTGACCTTGCCCGTCTTCGTCGAATCGGTACCCGGATCCGCCGAATCGGCAGGCGGGCTGGCGGACGTTGGCGCGGCGGATGCCGATTCGTTCGGCGATGCGGCGGGCGACGCGGCCGGCGACGACACCGGTGAGCTGCCGGACGGCGAGGCTCCGTTGTTGCCGGCGGAACAGCCGGCGGCGCCGATTAGCAGAATCGAGCAAAGCAGCAGGAGGGTATGCGATCGTCTCAGTTTTCCCATGTTGGCCATCTCCTTTTTTCGATTACCTTTTAGACGGTGGAAAGTTCGATAAAGTTAAATTTTTATGATGCATTTCGCAGAGCCCGTTTATACGCCGGAAGGGGCAGATATGTATATTTCACCCTTTTTCTTCTGATTTTTTCCTTTACGCTGCCGGCGATTTCCGATTATGATCGATGGGACGAGATCGGACGGGAACAAGAGACCGTCCATTCGAAAGGGAGAGCGCGAAAATAATGGCAACGGAACGGGCATATGCCGGGATTGATTTGGGCGGGACGAAAATATTGGCGGTTATCGTGGACCCGGAAGGAACGGTGTTGGCTTCCGAAGAGCAGCCGACGCTCGCCGCCGAGGGACCGGAGAGCGTGATGGCGAGAATGGCGGACATGGTCCGGCGGCTGATCGCCGCCAGCGGCCGAGAAGTGTCGGCGCTGGGCGTGGCGACGGCGGGCACGCTCGATCCGGAAACGGGGACCGTTCTGTTCGCGGGGAATTTGGGGTGGACCCGCGTGCCGCTCGGGCAGACGCTGGAGCGCGAGCTTGGCCTGAAGGTACGGGTCGAAAACGACGCCAACGCCGCGGCTTACGGGGAGTGGAAAGCGGGAGCCGGCAGGGGCACGCGCCATTGCGTGTTCGTCACCGTCTCAACGGGCATCGGCGGGGGGTTGATTTGCGACGGCCGTTTGGTCCGGGGGCTCACGGCGAGCGCCGGAGAGATCGGGCATATCACGATCGATTGGAATGGACCGGTATGCGGCTGCGGCAACGTCGGCTGCATGGAACTGTATGCTTCCGGGACGGCTATCGGCAAGGCCGGCTCGGCGGCTGCCGCGGCGGATCCCGCCGCCGGACGCGCAATGCTGGATTTGGCGGGCGGCGAGGCTTCCCGCATCACGTCCCGGGAAGTGGCGGCTGCCGCGGCAGGCGGCGACCCGCTGGCTTCGAAGCTGCTGCGGGATGCCGGCAGGGCGCTCGGCGTCGGTCTGGCCAGCGTCGTTCATTTGGCCAATCCCGAGTTGATCATTCTGGGCGGAGGCGCATCCAAGATCGGAGCACCTCTGCTGCAGCCGATGGAAGAAGCGCTTCGGCGCCACGTGATCCCGTCGCTGGGCGAGAACGTGCGCATCGTGCCTCCGCAGCTGGGGGTTCCGGCGGGCGCGATCGGCGCGGCTTTGATTACGGAGTAAACCGTTGCCTGCGAAAGAGTAGGCGAGCGCCAGAACCGTCAGGATAATGTGGATTTCCGTAGCCAAAACCCGCCTAAATCGGCGGGTTTTTGCCTTGACGGGGCCGGGAACCGCTTCTAAACTGAGGGACATACATAAAGGGGGGACCCCATTGTCGTCAATCGCGGATTCTCGCAAAGCAACGCTCGTTACGGTTACCGTATTGCCGGTGCTGCTCGCCGTCAGTCTCGTTCACCTGCTGAACGATTCCATGCAGGCCGTCGTGCCCGCCATGTTCACCATTTTGGAAGAATCGCTGCACTTGACCTACACCCAGGTCGGCTGGATCCTGTTCGCGCTCAACATGACCTCTTCCGTCATGCAGCCCGTCGTCGGGTCCTATACCGACCGCCGGTCATCCCCCTATATGATGCCGTTCGGCATGGGATTGAGCCTGCTTGGAATGGTCGGCATCGCCTATGCTCCGAACTTCTGGTACGTGCTGCTGGCGGTCGTGTTCATCGGCCTGGGATCCGCCATATTCCATCCTGAAGGCTCGCGGATCGTCTATCTCGCGGCCGGAGGGCGGCGGGGTTTCGCCCAGTCCGTCTACCAAGTCGGGGGCAATGCGGGAAGTTCGCTGGCTCCGCTGATGACGGTGTACATTTTCGCCCCGCTCGGACAGATCGGCGCGGCTTGGGGGACGATTCTGGCTGCGCTGGCGATCGCGGTGCTGCTGGTCCTTGCGCCGTGGTACAAGAAGCGGTTGGCCGATTGGGAAGAACTCAAGGCGCAGCGCCGTGCCTCCTCGAAGCCGGGCGTTCTGCCGGGGCAGGAAACCAGCCATCCGCGCGTGAAATTCGCCATGGGATTGCTCATCTTCCTCGTGTTCGCGCGATCCTGGTACCATGCTTCGATCAGCAGCTTTTATCAGTTTTTCTTGAAAAACGATTATGGGCTGACGACCGAACAAGCGCAAATCCCGCTTTTCCTGTTCCTGGCGGCGGGCGTGGTCGGCACCTTCTTCGGAGGCGTCATGGCCGACCGGTTCGGCATGAAGAATACGATCGTCTTCTCGATCGCCGGGGGTGCTCCGCTCGCTCTCGCGCTTCCCTATTTGCCGCTGTTTTGGGTTTATCCGCTCATCACGGTGCTCGGATTCATCATTCTTTCGGGGTTCTCCGTCACCGTCGTCTACGCGCAATTCCTCATGCCTTCCAAAGTCGGCATGGCTTCCGGTTTGACCACGGGACTCGCGTTCGGCATGGGCGCGATCGGCGCCGTCGCCTTGGGTAAAGCATCCGACTTGTTCGGACTGACGGACGTCATGCGATTCTGCAGTTTTCTGCCGCTTGTTGGGTTGCTAGCCATACTGCTTCCTTCCGATCGGGAAACGCGCAAGGCGAGCTGACGATCTCTTTTTCCTTCGATAACCACCTGGATCCTAAGCGGGATCACGGGTGGTTATTTTTGTCAATCCTTTTTTCAAAAAAAATGGCGAATGTTGGTTTGAGTCACCGAGGACGAGGTGAAAAGAAGGAAGAAACACATCATTCCCTTAAATGGGACAGGAGGATGGAGTATGAAAAAGTGGGTTTCTGTGCTGCTTGGTGCCGTCGTCGCGTTCGCTACGCCCGTAAGCGCTTTTGCGACGGATAAGAATGACGACGCCAAATCTCAGGTCGTCCTGGCCGCCAAAGAGGACGCGACGATCTCGATCGACGGCAAAGTCGATCCGGTCTGGGCATTCGCGCTGCGTGCCCCGTTCGACGATGCGAAATCGGGACTGACCGGACACTACCGCCTGATGTGGGACGAGGATAATCTGTACGGTTTGGTGGAACTGCACGGAGCCGCCAAAGCTTGGAAGGACACTTACAAGCCGATCATGTTCTCTCTCTGGTTCAACGGCGACGACCAGAACGCCACGGTCAAATCGGACGGGTACCTCGTTCTGACTTGGCCGGACATGAAGGTGTACGACAACGGCCTGCATCTCGGATGGTTCAAGCCGGGCAAGCTCGTGAAGTCTTACGCCATCGTAGGCGACGACGTCGTGCTGGAGTTCAAGCTTCCTTGGGAAAACGCCAACGGCGTGAAGTTGAACAGCAACTCGACGTTCGGCCTGAATCTGGATTTCGTCCAGCTGCAAGCCGCGATCGACGCTAACGGCACGATCCAATTCCCGATCCTCACGGATGCCATCATCAATGCCAGCAAACCCACTGTATTCTCCGTCACTCCGATGAAATGGCTGGCCACGACGATCGGCGCAGGCGTTGATCTGCCGGGTACGGGCACGGGCGGCAGCACCGGCGGTAGCACGGGCGGCAACACTGGCGGCAACACGGGTGGAAGCACCGGCGGCGACACCGGCACGGGCAGCAACACCGGCGGCAGCACGGGTGGAAGCACGGGCGGAAGCACCGGCGGAAGCACCGGCGGCAGCACGGGTGGAAGCACCGGCGGCAGCACGGGTGGAAGCACCGGCGGCAGCACCGGCGGTAACACTGGCGGCGGCACGGCCGTCGGCGGCGTAACGGACGAAGGCGTCATTCCGGGCGGCATGCCGCAAACGGGCGGCGGCGGCGCGAGCGAGTGGACGGACTGAGCAACATGCGCAAACTCTTTCTGATTCCGATCGTATGCTCGCTGCTGATAGCCGGCTGCGGCGGGGAAAAGAAAGAGCCGCAAGCCAGCATCTCTACGGAGAGCGTCGAACCAGCGGCATCTCCGGCGGCCGAGACGGGGTCTGAGACCCCGTCCCTGCCGAGCTCGGATCCGGCAGCTTCCCCGTCCCAGTCTGCGTCCCCGTCTACGTCTGCATCTCCTTCTGCATCTGATTCTCCGTCTCCGTCCGTGTCTCCGTCAGCAAGCCCGTCCCAACCGGCGGCGAAGCCCCAGACAGAGCCCAAGGCGGAACAGACGGTCGAAGGAATCGTGCCGTCGGAAATCGATATCCCGGATATCGGAGTGGACGCGGACGTGATCTCCCTTGGTTTAACCAAGGACGGAGCCATGGACGTTCCCTCGGACGCGGACGATGTCGGTTGGTTTAAGCCGGGTTACCGTCCCGGCATCCCGGGGCACGCGGTCGTCGCGGGCCATGTGGATTCCAAAACGGGACCTGCCGTATTCTATAAGCTGAAAACGCTGAAGAAGGGCAGCAAAATCATTTTGCGGAGCAAGAAAGGCGAAGAGATGGTGTTCCGCGTCGTGGGCTCGGAGAAGTACCCTTACAACGACGCCCCGCTCGAGAAAATTTTCGGGCCTTCGGACAAGCCTCTGCTGAACCTGATTACTTGCACCGGCCTGTTCAGCCGTTCGAAAGGGACGCACCAGGAAAGGCTCGTTGTGACGGCCGAACTGGTTCCTCCATCGGCTGCCTGAACAAAGAAAGGGGCTGTCCCATGATGGGACGGCCTCTTTTCGCACTCTCCGAACTTTCAGCCGATCTTCAGCGGGGTTTCATCCCCATTTAAGCCTAGGAGTCCAAACTGTACCTTGTAACACCAAACCCATAAGCAGGAGGCAATGAAATGAAAAAGACGGTAAAAGCGATCGGCCTGACGGCAGCCTTGGCTGTCATGGTTCCTCTCAGCGCATATGCGGCAACGGTCGGCACTTCGTCATCGGGATCGACGTCGACGTCAACATCTACGGCAACGACGGATGCGGCGAAATCGGCGGCCAAAGGGTTCCATTTCGGCAAAGGCGCAGTGGACCAAACCGTTCTGGATCTGCTGAAGCTGGACCAAGCGACGCTTCAATCGAAACTGCGATCCGGCAAAACGCTGGCGGAGATCGCCACTGAGCAGGGCGTTTCGCGCGACGCGCTGAAGCAGGCGTTGACCGATGCGAACAACAAGCGGCTGGAAGAGCAGAAGCAGGCGTTCTCCTCCAACCTGGACAACATGATCGACTCGAAAGGCGGGGCTTTCCTGGGGCAAGGAAGAGGCGGCTTCAAAGGCTTCGAAGCTCATGATCTGAGCGCCGCGGCAACGATCTTGGGAGTAACGGAAAGCGATCTTCAAACTTCCCTGAAATCCGGCAAATCGCTGGCGGATCTGGCGAAGGAGAAGAACGTGGACGTGCAGAAACTGATCGACGCGGAAAAAGCGGCCATCACGAAGGCGATCAACCAAGCCGTAACGGACGGCAAGCTGACGCAAGCCCAAGCGGACAAGCTGCTGGCGAACGCGGCCGCCGAGGCGCAAGAGTTCGTCAACGACACGCACGAGCGCGGCGGCCGCGGTCACGGCGGCGGCAGAGGACATCGGTGAGATACTTACAATAGAACCGGAAAAGCGGCTGGCTTTCAGCCGCTTTTTTTCATGTTCGCACCGCCGTGCTCCCGTCCACATGACGCGCATAAGCCGGAATTTTGTCCATCAGGTTATTTGCAAAGTGTTAGGTCATTTGGGCAGTGGATACCTCGTAATGTCTTTATTTTATTGGATTTAAGGAAATACGCTAATGGCTTTTTGTTGAAAAACGAATCGCCATTTTGTAAGATGGATGAGACGATAAGAGCAAGAGAGGGGGCAGGCTTTGTTGCTGCAGGAATACGACTATGAGTTCGCGCAATTCCTCTACTATACGCCCGGATATATCGAGAAAGAAGGGCAGCTGTGGCCCGTGCGCGCCGGCCGGAGCATCGCCAAACCCCACTACAAGGTCGGACCGAAAAGGATCGAATGTTACAGCCTTCATTTCGTCCATGAAGGAATCGTCCGATTTGAATTTGACGACGGCAAATGGATCGACCTGCGGCGAGGGGACCTGTTTTGCTTGTTCCCCGGACGAACTTACCACTATCGCCAGGTGCCTTCGGAAAATCCTCTCCGATTGAGCTGGCTCGCTTTGAACGGCAACAGGGTCAAACCTTTATTGGAGCTCTCCGGACTGACGCCGGGAAAGCCGTTTCTTAAAACGGTTCCCCCTGCGGTTTGGGATTCGGCCGAACGGGTCATTCAAGCGCTATCCGACGGAGAACGGTGGACGCCGGCCACTGCCATGAAGCTGCAGACGTCGATTTGCGGTTTGTTCTCCGACTTCATTTCGGATTCTGCACTCCATGATGCAGTCGAGCCTTCCGGATGGATCCACGAATGCATGGATTTCATGGAGCTTCACGCTACCGAGGGGATAACCGTTCAGCAAGTCGCGGCTTTCGCGGGCGTGCACCGTTCCTACTTTACCAGCGTGTTTACAGGTCAAGTCGGCATGACGCCCCAGAGATACATCCAGAAAATCCGGATGGAGAAGGCTGAGCGGCTGCTGAAGGAGACGGGCGCGACGGTTACGGAAATCGCCATGTCTTTGGGTTACCCAAACTTATATGCCTTCACCAGAGCGTTCTCGGTTTATCATAAAGTCTCTCCCGTCGCATTTCGGGCAGCGGGCAGCGAATAGTTTTTTCTCAAAAAAATGTAAGCGTTTTCCATTGATTTCCCACATCATGTACAAGGAGACTTTGCGACATGAAGCTTTTGAACCCTCGCAGGTGGATAACGCCCAGAGGTATGCAAGGGAAAATATTTATCGGGTTCGCTCTTGTTACCCTGCTGTCCATCGTCTCCGTTACAAGCATCGTGTACGTGAATATGCGCGATACGATCAAGCAGAATGCGGTCACCTCAGTATCGGACAGTATCCGTCAGGCGGATGAGTCTCTCAATATCATGCTCCAAGAAATCGACCGGTTGAACACGGTCGTCGTCACCAACAAGAATACGGTAATCGATACGATCCTGAGCCCGAATGAGGAAATCAGCTATGAATGGTTTATGGAGCAAAAGCGGATTACGGAGTTCCTCGCGGGACTTATCGATTATAAGCCTTACATAACAAGGATTGCCGTAATCGGCACGAACGGAAAAGTGTTCTTTACCGGAAGTCCTTGGCTAGACCGCAGCTTTATAGAAACGCCGATGATAAAGGCGATTCTCCGTGACGGGTCGCGCCACGCGTATTTCAAGCCGGCCGGAACGGACGACGCCATTACCGTCGGCCGCGAAATCCGTTACGACCGCCAAGCGATCGGAGTCGTCATGGTGGATTTGAATTATGCTTTCATCAAGAAAACGTACGGCGTAAAGCCGACCGAGGACAGCATGCTGTACGTGCTGGATGAAAACGACGGATTCGTCTACCAATCCGAATCTTCGCAGGATTCCGTCGCTCCCGCGGTGGAGACGATCGTCAAGGTGAACAGGCAATTCGCGGGACGAGGCGTGGCGGACCGAGTCATCGACGGGAAATCCTATATCGTCGTCAAACAACAGTCGGCTTATACCGGCTGGACGACGCTGGCGCTCATCCCCATGGATTCCCTGCTCAGCGAATCCACCAAAATCCGGAATTTGATGATCGAAGTCTCGGTCATCGTCTTTATCCTCGTTCTGATCGGATCGCTGCAGATGTCTTTCCGGACGACGATCCATATCCGGAAGCTGAAATCCATGATGTTTCGTGTGAGGGAAGGTAATTTATCCTTTCCGAGGACGGAGATCAAATCCAAGGACGAAATCGGGGATCTTTACCGCGTTTTTATCGATATGGTCGAGGAATTGAAACGGCTGATGGAAGGGATTCGAGTCAGCGAGAAAAACAAACGCGAGGCGGAATTGACCGCTCTGCAGGCGCAGATCCGCCCGCATTTTCTATACAACTCTCTCAATACCATCAAGTATCTGGCCAAGCTTAACGGAGTGCCCAATATCGAAGAAGTGTCGGGTTCGTTAATCGAACTCATGCGGGGCGTGCTGGGCAACTCCAATGAATTTCTAACCCTGCGGGAGGAATTGGACTACGTTTCCAGCTATGTGTCGATCGAGAAATACAAGTATATGGAGCCGATTCGCGTGACGACGCAAATAGAAGACGACTCCTTGCTGGAGTGCAGGGTGCTCAAACTGATGGTGCAGCCTCTCGTGGAAAACGCCATCATCCATGGTATCGGACGGCTCGGCCAGGAAGGATTCGTGCGGATTCGCGTCTACGCGGAGCTTCACGACCTCCGAATCGAGGTCACGGACAACGGCAAAGGGATGTCCGAGGAAGAAATCGCGATCCTATTGGGCGAGGCGGGCAAGGAGAAGAGTTCTTCCCGCTTCAGCGGCATGGGCGTTCGCAACGTACATGAAAGGATCGTTCGGATGTTCGGTGAGCCGTACGGCGTCAAGATTTACAGCGAACCGGGACAGTACACGAAGGCGGAAATCAGATTTCCGCGATTCATGGAACAGGGAAGCTCCGCGAAAGAGGTGGGTTAAGACATGATCAACGTGCTGATCGTTGACGACGAGCCCTTGGTCCGCCATCATTTGTCGACATTATCGGATTGGAAAAGACACGGCTTCGAGCTATGCGGCGAAGCGTTCAACGGCGCGATGGCTTTAACGATGATCGAGCAAGAACCTCCGCATATTGCCATTATCGACGTGAATATGCCCGAAATGGACGGCGTGGAGCTGAATCGAACGATTCGGGAAAGGTTTCCCTCCATCCAGACGATCATGCTCAGCAGCTACGACGATTACGATTACGTCCGCGAGTGTTTGAGGAATGGCGCCGTCGATTATTTGCTGAAGCACCGGCTGGATGACGCGACGCTTCTGTCCAGTTTGAATAAAGCGGTCCAGGTGCTGAGGCGGCACGATCGGACGTTTGCTCGCCTGCCTGCCGAACGGGGGCTAGGACCGGATCCTCATTGTATTCGCGACTATCTTGCGGATATGGCCAGAGGAAAGCCGGACTCCGGTAAAGAGTTCGATCAATACGCTCGCAGGCATGGCTTGTTCCCCCAAGCCGTCAGCTTCATAGCGGCGGCCGTGCAGATCGTTCCGTTCCTTCTGCTCACGGAGTTCTATAGTGACGTGCAAACGAACCGCCTGGTCCAGCAGGCCGTCGATCTCATGCAGCAAAGCTTGGGCGACATCAGAGAGATGCCGGCGGCCTACGTGGAAGACGGCCGATTGATTGTCGTCCTTTCGTTTCGGGAACGCAGCGAGCATGCGGTCGCAAGCGAGGCCGGCAGATGGATGAGCAAGTTCCAGCACTCTCTGGAGCTGTATTTGAATCTGAAATCTACCTATGCCATCGGTCATGTATGCGGGAGTTTGCCGCAAATCGGGGCTAGTTTCGCCGCGGCGGCGAACGTTCTTGACCATTCTCCATCCACGGAGCCGGCAATCCGCATTCAGCCGCGTCGTTCTTTGACCATCGAAGAGCAGAAGCAGCTCCTCTTGTCGATCGAAAGACTGGACGAAGAAGCCATGCATCAGTTGATCGCCTCCGTTTTCGCAACGCTTTGCCGACATCCGGTTCATTCCCATGCCGTCCAGATGATCGTCAGCGAATTTGTGCGGCTTGGGGAAAAAGCGTTTGCCAAATGCCTGCATGCCGCGGATACGGCGGAGCCGCTGCCCTCACGCGACGAACTGAAGAGAGTCGGCAGCGTCGAGGAATTGGAGCAATGGCTGCGAAGCTATTATGCCGGTTTGCTGAAGCTGCTGAAACGGCAGCAGGCCGGCGGCTCCTATTCCAGGCATGTCACGCAAGCGATCCAATTCATACGGGACAAATATTCGGGGGACGTCACATTGGAGCTGGCGGCCGGTGCGATCGGCTTAAACCCTTCGTACCTGAGCCGGATATTCAAAGAAGAGACGCGGTCGACGTTTTCCGAATACGTGAACCGGGTTCGCATCGAAGCAGGCCGCAGACTTCTCGAAAGCGGACGGTACTCGGTCAAGGAGATCAGCAATCGCGTCGGATTTTCCACTTACAATTATTTTTTCAAGGTGTTCAAGGAAATGACCGGTTTGACGCCGCAAGCGTATGTGAACAGCCTCGGCTTGGCCAAGGCGTCGGAGCAGTAAAATAAGTAGAGTAAAAAGTCATATATTTGGAATTTAGCGCTTTCATTCGTGAAATATAATGAACTCACACCGCGGCAACGCTTACAAATCCGTCCGGTGAATCGAATAACGGAGGTCACAGATTTCATGCGCAAGCACTGGAAAAAAACGGCGTTGATCGCGACGATCGCAGCCGGTCTGACGCTGGCCGGATGCACTTCCGGATCCGGCGATAAGAAGGAGTCGGAACCGTCTGCATCTTCGTCGACAGGGAATGCCGTCAGTGAGAGCGGTTTCCCGCTCGTCAAGGAACCGATCACGCTCAAGATGTTCACCCGGATCGCCCCGGCAAACGGCCCGTTCAAGGATATGCCGGTGTTCCAGGATTACGAGAAAATGACGAACGTGCACGTGGAGTTCACGGAAGCGCCGACGGACGGCTTCCAAGAAAAGAAGAACCTGCTGTTCGCTTCGAACGAGCTGCCCGACGCGATCTACCGTTCGGCTCTTTCCCCGCTGGAAGCGACCCGTTACGGGGCCGCCGGACAATTGATTCCGCTGGAAGATTTGATCGATAAATACGCGCCGAATTTGAAAGCCCTCATGGAACAATATCCCGAAATCCGCGCAGGCATCACGACCCCGGAAGGCCACATCTATGCGATCCCGGGCATCGTGACGCTGGGCTCCGCGCGTACGGACAAAAAATGGATCAACCAGGCCTGGCTGAAGAAGCTGAACCTGAAAGTGCCGGAGACGACGGATGAGCTCTATGAGACGCTTAAAGCGTTCCGCGATCAGGATCCGAACGGCAACGGCCAGAAAGACGAGATTCCGATGACTGCCCGTGCCGGCGGGAATGGCCAAGGGTTGCCGATCGTCAACATGATGAGCGGCTCGTTCGGTCTGGATCAGCAGCTTGGCTACAACATCAATATCGCGAACGATAAAGTCGAGATCTGGATGGGCAGCGACCGCAATAAAGAATTGCTGATGTATCTCAACAAGCTCTATAAAGAGAAGCTGCTGGATCCGCAATTGTTCTCGCAGAAGGAAGCGGAATACCTGGCGAAGCAAGGCTCGGGCAAAACGGGATTCTTCTTCGACCAAACGAACAACAACTTCCTGCCGATTCAAAACCAGTACGTAGGCATCGCACCTCCGGCCGGTCCGCACGGGGACAGGCTGCAGGCGCAAACCGCTCCGATCGCTCGGGATTTCGGCGCATTCGCCATCACGTCCGAGAACAAATATCCGGAAATCACGATGCGTTGGATCGACTATTTCTACAGCGACGCAGGCTCCACCTTGCTGCGGTTCGGCAGGGAAGGCGAGCAATACGAGCTGAAGGACGGCATTCCGTACTACAAGGACGATTTTCTGGCGAAAGAGGGCGCTCAAGGGAAAATGACGCCGTATGCCGGCGGAGGAGCCCCGCATATCATCAGCGAAAAGGTCGCGTCCTTCATCAACCCGCCGCAGGTTCAAGAAGCCCAAAAGCAGCTGGATCCGTATATGCCGAAGGTGAAGTACGGCGCGCCGATGTTCGATGAGCAAACGGCGCAAGAGGTTAACCTGCTGCGCAACGACCTCGACAAGTATTATGAGGAGCAAAGCACGAAGTTCATCGCGGGCGCCCTCAGCTTCGATAAGTGGGAAGAATTCCAGTCTACGCTGAAGAAGCTGAAGATCGACCAATTGCAGAAGTACTATCAAGATGCGTACGACAAGATGAAGCAATAAATCGCGGTAGCTAGAGAGGGCTCCGTCTCTTCGGGAATCGGCGTTTGCAAGGAACGCGCCCCCGAAGAGAGGAGCGCCTTTCGCTATCGGAGAAGGAGTCGATTCACATGGGCAGCCGGTTGCTGACGCGTATGGCCCGGCGGTATGACCTTTACCTGATGCTGCTGTTGCCGATCGCCTGGTATTTGATCTTTCAGTATGGTCCGCTGTACGGGCTGCAAATCGCGTTCAAAAATTTCGTTCCCAGCAAAGGCATTCTTGGCAGCCGTTGGGTAGGTTTTGATCACTTCGAGCGTTTTTTCGATTCGTATTACTTCGGCAGATTGCTTTGGAATACGCTCACCATCAATTTGTTTTCGCTGCTCATCGCCTTTCCGATTCCGATCTTCCTGGCGCTTATCGTCACGGAAATCCGGAGCAAATCGTTCAGCAAATGGCTGCAGAACGTGACCTACCTTCCCCATTTCATTTCCGTCGTGGTCATCGTCGGCATTCTTTCGGTCTTTCTCTCGCCGACGAGCGGTCCCGTCAATAAACTGATCGAAGCGTTCGGCGGTTCACCCATCTCTTTCATGGAGTCTGCCGGGTGGTTTAAGACGATATATATCAGCTCGAATATTTGGCAAAGCATGGGATGGCAATCGATTATATATATCGCCGCGCTTAGCGGCGTCAATCCGCAGTTGTATGAAGCCGCGAAGATGGACGGAGCTTCCCGGCTGCGGCGTATCTGGCACGTTTCCTTGCCTGGCATCATCCCCGTCATCGTCATCCTGCTGATTTTGGATGTCGGCCATTTCATGAACATCGGTTTCGAGAAAATACTGCTGATGCAGAACAACTTGAACCTCGATTCCAGCGACGTCATTTCCACCTTCGTTTACACCACGGGCGTCCTACAGGGAGAATACAGTTACACCGCGGCGATCGGACTGTTCAATTCGGTCATCAACTTGATTTTGCTGCTGCTTGTCAATCGATTCGCCCGCAAAACGGCGGAAACGAGCTTATGGTAGGGGAGGGATGACGCGATGTCCAAACAATCAGCCATAAGCCGTTCTTCGGATGATCGGGTGTTCGACGCCGTCGTGTATGCCATAGCGGCCGCGATCATGCTTGTGGTGTTGTATCCGCTGATCTTCGTCGTCAGCGCTTCGTTCAGCAATCCGGTGAACGTATTGGCCGGAGAAGTATGGCTGTTGCCGAAAGGTTTTAACGTGGACGCGTACACGAACATTTTCCATAACGCGAAAATCTGGGTCGGCTACCGAAATACGATTCTGTATACAGTCGTCGGCACGCTGATTAACTTGATCATGACGATATTGGCGGCTTATCCGCTGTCCAGGCCGGATCTTCCGGGGCGCGGCGTGCTGATGGTTTTCATTACGCTTACCATGTTTTTCAGCGGCGGGCTCATTCCCACCTATCTGCTGGTCAAGGATCTGGGCATGGTCGATACGATGTGGGCGCTCATCGTTCCCGGCGCTATCGCCACTTATAATCTGATCGTCATGCGTACGTATTTTCAATCCAGCATACCTTGGGAGCTGCAGGAAGCCGCCCATATCGACGGATGCTCCAACTGGCGGCTGCTGATCAACATCATTTTGCCGCTGTCCAAGCCCATCATCGCGGTCATGGTGCTGTTCTATGCGGTGGGCCATTGGAATTCCTTCTTCAATGCGCTTATCTATATTCGCCATGAGAATCTGTATCCGTTACAGCTTGTCCTTCGGGAGATTTTATTGATCGGTCAAAACGCCGATGCAGACGGCAATGTCGGCATGGAGGGGAAAGTCCTGCTCGCCGAGAGCATCAAATACGCGGTGATCATCATTTCCAGTCTGCCCGTATTGATCATGTATCCTTTTGTGCAGCGGCATTTCGTGAAAGGCGTCATGATCGGCTCAATCAAAGGATAAACGGAGGTTCTACGTAGAAGATGAACGCGAAAATCAAGATTGATTGCGGAAAGCCAAGCGAGCATATCGTCAATCCGTATCTGTTCGGACACTTCGTGGAGGACATACGGGACCACATGGAGGCCATGCTCGCTTTTCCATTGAAGGATATGGATTTCGAAAGCGAATCCGAGACGAAGAAGGCGGTATCCGGAAACTGGAGTCCCTTCACGAACGGCAGAAACACCGAATATGCGCTGGAAGCGCCGGCTCCCAGGCATTCGGGCCGCGCCCAGCGCATTCGCGTGCTCAGCGACGACGAAGCCTATGCGGGAATCGCCCAGAAGGCCGCGCTGAAAGGTCCGATGACCTACAAAGTCAAATTGGTCGCCCGCGCTTCCATCGAGCTGAAATATGTGTTCGTAGAAGCCGTAGACCGACGTTCGGATGAGTCGCTCGGACGGGTCCGGGTCGAGCTGGCGAGCCATAATTGGAAGGAATACGAGGCGGACCTGGCCGTAGCCCGAGCCTGTTCCGCCTCGGAAATCCGGCTATACGTTCCGGCGGAGCATCCGAGATGGATCGACCATGTGTCCACCGGCATGTTATGGATCGACCACCTGTCTCTTTTGCCTGCCGACAATATCGGACTGGTGAAGCGAGAGGTCGTGGAGATGACGCGCGATCTGAACGCGGGCATGATGAGGCTCGCAGGCAACTATATCAGCGCCTATCACTGGGAGCACGGCGTCGGACCCGCGCTGGAGAGGCCGGTGATGTACAACGAGGCGTGGGGAGGATGGACCAGCAAATATTTCGGCACCGACGAGTTCATCCGATTTTGCAGGGAACTGCAGGTAGAGCCCCTCATCTGCGTGAACGACGGATCCGGCACGCCCGAAGAAGCGGCGCAATGGGTCGAATATTGCAATGGCGGCATCGATACGCCGATGGGCGCGCGGCGGGCTGCGAACGGCCATCCCGAACCGTACGACGTCCGCTATTGGGAAATCGGCAACGAAGTGTGGGGGCAGTGGCAAGTCGGCACTTGCTCCGCGAACCGTTTTGCCGAACGGTGCGCATCGTTCGCGAAAGCCATGAAGGCGGCCGATCCTTCACTCGTACTGTTAGCTTGCGGGCATACCGATCAAGAATGGAACGAGACGGTACTCGACCTCGCAGGCGAACATTTCGACTATTTGACCCTGCATCTGTATCACGGCTACGGCCGGTTCGGAATGAACCGGGATACGCCGCCGGAGGAACGTTATAAGGCGATGGCGGCGTACTCCGAGTGGACGCGCCGCGACCTTCATGAAACGAAGGCGCGAATTCTCGCGAACCCGAAGCACGCGCATGTCAAGATCGCCATTACCGAATACAACACCATGTACTATCCGAATACGATTCGCAAAGGGCTGCCGGAGGAGCACACGCTGGGCGCGGCGGCGGCCAACGCGGCCAACCTGAACGAGATGCTTCGTTGCAGCGACATGGTGCAAATTGGCAGCTTCTCGGATCTCGTTAACGGCTGGCTCGGGGGATGCATCCGAGTAGGGGACTATTATGCGGACCAATATCGCGGCAAGGAACCGGGTTGGAGCGGGTTCCCTCTTACGGTATACGGAACCCCGACCTATGAAGTCATGAAGCTCTATGCCAATCGGGACATCCGGCGGATGCTGCCGGTCGAGACCGTCTGCGGAAGCTTCTCCATCCAGGCCAACAAGCCGACCCCCATCCAGCTTGACGCACTTCCTGACCTGGACGTCGCGGCCTGCGCGAATGAAGACGGGAGCGTCGTCACCGTATTTATCGTGAACCGCAGCCTGCAGGAAGTAAACACCGAGTTGAACTTGGACGCCTTCCAGGCTACCGGGGAAACGATTTTGCATGAGATTACCGGGAACTCCGCGGATGATATCAATTCAGTATTCGAACCGAACCTAATCGGCTGTACGTCACGCATCGTTCCAGCTGCCGATTGGCAGAGGGGATATGCATTACGTCCATCATCGATATACGCACTCGAGATCAAGGCTCAAGCATGAAACGGGAGGCAGGCATGACGACAGCAGCATATATCAAGGATTATCCCAGACCGCAATTCGTGCGGGAGAATTGGCTGAATTTGAACGGCGAATGGAGCTTCCGCTTCGATGACCGCAATATGGGGGAAAGGGAGAGGTGGCACAGCAAGTTCGAAGGCACCCATACGATCAACGTCCCTTTCACCTACGAAACGCAAGCGAGCGGAATCGGAGAGGAAGCGTTCCATCCGTACGTTTGGTACCATAAATCGGTTCATATCCCAAAAGAAGCGGAAGGAAAACGGGTCATCCTGCATTTTCAAGCCGTCGATTACGTCGCGAAAGTTTGGGTAAACGGCGACTTGGTCGGCAGGCATCAAGGCGGGTATGCGGCATTTTCTTTCGACGTTACGCCTTATCTGACCTTAGGGGCCGACAACCGGATCACGGTGAAAGCGGAGGACTCCAATAGCTGCACGCAGCCGCGGGGCAAGCAGCGCTGGACGAAGGACAATTTCGAATGCTTCTACGTCCAGACCACCGGCATATGGCAGACGGTATGGTTGGAATACGTGGATGCACGGCGGCTGGATTCGGTCAAAATCACTCCGGATATCGACCGCCAGGTCGTTCGCTTCGATTACGAGGTGAACGGAGTGGATGAAGGCGGCGATTTGAAGCTGGAAGCCATCGTTACGTTAAAAGGCAAGCCCGTGAAGCGGGTAAGCTTGACGATGGACCGCCCTTGCTTGACGGTTGAAGTCGATTTGGTGCATGAGGCGAACGGACCGTGGAAGAGAAACTTCTGGTCGCCGCAGAAACCGGCTTTGTATGATGTGGAATTCATTCTGTACTCGGATGATGCAGTCGTGGATCGGGTGTTTTCCTATTTCGGGATGAGGAAAATCTCCATCGAGAATGGGAAGGTGCTGCTGAACAATGTGCCGATCTACCAAAAATTGATTTTGGATCAGGGGTACTGGACGGAGAGCCATTTGACGCCGCCGAGCGAGGAAGCCCTCATCGAAGATATCGATAAAATCCTGGAAATGGGCTACAACGGCGTGCGCAAGCATATGAAGATCGAAGATGCCCGTTTTCTCTATTGGTGCGACGTGAAAGGACTGCTGGTCTGGTCCGAGATGGCGGCCACCTTCGAGTTCCATGATCGTGCGGTCGATGCATTTACGAAGGAATGGCTGGAAATCGTGAAGCAGCAGTACAACCATCCCAGCATCATTACCTGGGTTCCGTTTAACGAATCGTGGGGCATCTCGTCCATCCTGCGGGACAAGAGACAGCAGAAGTTTACCGAAGGCATCTACCATCTGACGAAGTCGATCGATCCGTACCGTCCGGTCATTACGAACGACGGTTGGGAGCATACCGTATCGGACATTTTGACTCTGCACGATTATGTGGAAACAGGGGAAGGATTCCAGAAGCGGTATGGAAAGATAGACGCTGTCGTAGGCAACGAGACGACCTGCAACCAGTGGAAATACGCCTTCGCCGAAGGCTATCGATACCAGGGACAACCGATCATGATCACGGAGTTCGGCGGCATCGCCTATCAGTCGGACAAAGGATGGGGTTACGGCCGCCAGGTGGATTCGGACGAGGAGTTCCTGAAACGGTTCGAAGGGCTGACCCGTGCGATCAAGAGCGTGGATTCCATTTGCGGATACTGCTATACCCAATTGACAGACGTGCAGCAGGAAATCAACGGCCTGCTGACGGAAGACCGTAAGCCGAAAGTTCCGTTGGAGAAAATAAGAGAGATTAATCTGGCATAACGGATACCCTACTTCACGCTGCCCGTTTTAAAGTCGAAGCCTCCTTGTACCGGAAGCTTGCTCTTGCCGCCGCTATCCATTGCATAGTAGCTGAAATCAATGGCGCCGAAACTGAACGTAAGGGTCTCTTTCATGTTGCTGAATTGATAATCTGATATCATCACGTCGGTCATGACAACCTTCAAAACGGTAAACGGCTTTTCCCCGCGGGTAACAAAGTCGATTTCGCCGCTTTTGATATGCTTGCCGGACAGGGAGTTCGTCAGGATCGGAACGGACGAGCAATCATACGTTTTCGAAACCGTGAAAGGGTCCATTTTCGCCTTGCCGGCCCCTGAACCTCCTCCTGTCGGGGCGCCGGATGAGGAATTCGTCACGCCGAAGTCTACTCCGGTCAGTTGGATCCAATTCGCGAATTTAGCAGCCTTCGCTTCCCCGCATACGCCGTCCAATTTCAAATAGACGTCATGGTTCTGCGCCGGCTGCACCACGGACGTGGTTGCCGCAACCGCCGTCGCGCCGGAACCGGCGACGAGAAGGAAGACGGTCGCCACAATGAGCAAAAGGGCTTTCATCTTGGACAAGGGAGACACTCCTTTGTTTTGTGGATATAAAACTATCTAATTCAGAATACGATGCGCTTATGCCCCTGTTTGATGTCCCTGCCAGCTGAGGCTATGATGAAATAAACGAGCATCATTCCTATAGACCCAGCAGAAGGAGAATTTCCTATATGAACGCCATCCTCGTCACCGCGTTCGGCGGTCCCGAAACGATGAAATATGCCCAGGTAGAAATTCCGGAAGTTCAGCCGAGCCAATTGCTGATCCGCGTGGAAAGGGCCAGCGTGAACTTCGCGGACATTAAAGCCCGTTACGGCAAAAAAGGGGCGGCGCTTCCGTTCATTCCCGGATTGGACGCCGCGGGCGTGATCGAGCGCGTCGGCTCCGAGGTGCAAGGCTTCAAGCCGGGACAACGCGTCATCGCTTTTCCCAAAGGCGGGTCCTACGCCGAATACGTCGTCGCCGACGAAGCGCTCACGTTCGCGATTCCCGACTCCGTCGATTTCGACACGGCGGCCGCTTGTCCGACCGTGTCAATTCTGTCCTATAAATTGCTGGCCGAAATCGCGAGATTGGAAGCGGGAGAAACGGTGCTGGTCCACGCGGCTGCCGGCGGGGTAGGGACGACGGCGATCCAGTTGGCCAAACTCCTGGGCGCCGGTCTCGTCATCGGAACGGTGGGGAGCGGGAAGAAAGTTTCGGCTGCGCTTGAAGCGGGCGCGGATCACGTTATCGATTACGAAACCGAAGATTTCTCTTGGAGGGTGACTGAGCTCACGGGCGGCGCCGGCGCCGACGTCATTCTGGACTCCGTGTCGGGCAGGGTCGCGGAGTGCAGCCTAAATTGTTTGGCCGAATACGGCCGTCTCGTTCATTTCGGGAATTCGAGCGGGGAGTCCGGCGCGTTCAGAACGGCGGACCTGCATGCCAGCTGCCGCTCGGTGCTGGGCTACAGCTTGGGGACGACAAGAAGCAAACGGCCGCATACGTTGCGGGAAGCCGCGGATCGGGTTTTGCAATATCTTGGGGAGGGACGTTTGAAAATGAAGATCGGCGAACGGTTTCCTCTCAGGGATGCCGGGAAAGCGCATGAGTGGATCGAGAGCCGTCTGAGCACGGGGAAAGTGCTGCTGGACGTTCGCTCCTGACGCATAACAAAAGGCCCTCCGGTAGGAGGGCCTTATTCATGCCATAGTTTCTATTCCAATTGAGCCAGTTCCAACCGGCGTTTATCCCGCCCCGGAAGTTGGGACAGGAACGTTTTGAGGTCCGGATACTCCGCCAAATTCAGAGAGTAGTAGACCCACTGGCCGCGTTTGGACTCCCGCACGAGCCCCGCGCTCCTCAGCTTGCGCAGGTGCTGGCTCGTATTCGGCTGGCTGGCCCGAAGCAGGCCGGTGATTTCCGTTACGCTCAAATCCTTCTCCTGAAGCAAGGCCAAAATCGCCAGCCGCATCGGATCCCCGAGCAGCTTGAGCAGCTCCGCCATTTCCGCCAATTCCGCCATCGGTCCGTCTTCGTGCATGCTCGGCCTCTCCCTTTTCGGATCCGTTTCTTGGAATCTTCCTCTACCGTTTCATTATATATTTACTTAATGATATATGCCATGAAACATTGACGTCATCAATCGATCTGAACGTCAGGCTGCTTTCAGCCGGTCGAAAAACCCGGAGATGGCCATCTGCGCCGCCCCGAGCACGGCCGAGCGCTCGCCGAGCTCCGCGAACAGCAGCTGGACGCTGCGGAGGTGGAAGCCGAGCGAACGCTGCACGACCGTCCGGCGGAGAGAGTTTTCGATCCACGGCCGCACTTGGCTGATCCGGTTCCCGATCACGACCGCGTCCGGGTTGAACACGTTCACGATGTTCGCGATGCCGATGCCGAGGTATTCCCCGGTTGTCTCCAGATCGGCCAGCACGCCGGCCTGTCCGGATTCGGCTGCGTTGAGGAGCGCCTCCCAGTCGGAGATGCCATGGGCAGCCGCTTTTTCCAAAAGCGCCTTTTCGGAGGCGTACATTTCCCAGCACCCCCGGTTCCCGCAAGCGCACGGTTTCCCGAAGGCTTCGACGGAGAGATGCCCCATTTCACCGGAAAAGCCGGATGCTCCCTTGTACAGGCTTCTGTGCAAAATGAGACCGGTGCCGATCCCGATGCCTACGCTGACGTAGATGAGGTTGTCGATGCTGCGGCCCGCTCCGAAAACCTGCTCCCCGATGGCGCCGGTATTGGCCTCATTGTCGATCGTGACGGGGACGCCGTACTTGTCGGCCAGTTGGCGCTGAAGCGGAACATCGCGCCATTGCAGGTTGGGGGCATAAAGCACGGCGCCGGATTCGTTGACGAGCCCCGGCACGCCGACTCCGATGCCTACGATTCCGTACGGGGATGCGGGCGCCTTCGCGATCAGGGAATCGATGCACGTTTGCAGGCTCGCCAGAACCGGTTCAGGCTCTTGGCCATCCAGCGGCAGGTTCGTTTCCGCGATTAACGCGCCGCGAAGGTCCGTGAGCACCCCGCGGACGTAATTGACGCCCAAGTCGATCCCGACCGCGTAACCGGCCGTCGCGACGAATTCCAGCATCACCGGCTTGCGGCCGCCGCTCGAAACGCCGGTTCCGATCTCCCGGACGACGGAGCCGTCGATCAGATCCTGCACGAGGCTGGAAACGGTCGCTTTGTTCAGCCCGGATTTTTCGGAGATTTGGGCCCGGGACAGCGGCGCGCCGCGCAAAATCGCCTCCAGCACGATCGCCGTGTTTATTCGTTTGATCAGGGCTTGGTCGCCGGTGGGGGTCGTCTTCATCGCTGTCGAAACTCCTTTGAACATATTGATAACATCATAGCATAAAAAGAGTCGATTGACTTAGTTTATTGAATAGACAAACTAAGTTTCGGGTGATATGCTAATAGCAAAGCTTTACTAAAACCGCTTTCAAGGAGGATTCATCGCATGAGCTTATTCCCGAACGTGCCGAAAATCCAGTATGAAGGACGGGGCTCGAAAAACCCGTTCGCGTTCAAGCACTACAACCCGCAGGAAGTCGTCCTCGGCAAAACGATGGAGGAGCATCTCCGCTTCGCCGTCGCTTACTGGCATACTTTCGTGGCCTCCGGCACCGATCCTTTCGGCGTCGGCACGGCCGTCCGCAGCTGGGATTCGCTGTCCCCGATGGATAAGGCGAAAGCGCGCGTGGAAGCGAACTTCGAGCTGATGGAGAAGCTGAACATTCCGTTCTACTGCTTCCACGACGTTGACGTGGCTCCGGAAGGCGCTACGCTGGCCGAGTCTTTCAAAAACCTCGACACGATCGTCGCGCTGCTGAAAGACAACATGAAATCGACCGGCAAAAAACTGCTGTGGAACACGGCGAACCTGTTCACGAACCCCCGTTACGTGCATGGCGCCGGAACGACCAACAACGCGGACGTATTCGCGTACTCCGCCGCGACGATCAAAAAAGGCCTTGAAGTCGGCAAAGAGCTCGGCGCGGCGAACTACGTTTTCTGGGGCGGCCGCGAAGGCTACGAATCCCTGCTGAACACGGACATGAAGCTGGAGCTCGACAACCTCGGCCGCTTGCTGCACATGGCGGTCGACTACGCGAAGGAAATCGGCTTCGACGCCCAATTCCTGATCGAGCCGAAACCGAAGGAGCCGACCAAGCACCAATACGATTTCGACGCGGCGACCACTTTGGCGTTCCTGCAAAACTACGGCTTGAAAGAGCATTTCAAATTGAACATCGAAGCCAACCATGCCACGCTGGCCGGCCATACGTTCGAGCATGAACTGCACGTGGCCCGGATCAACGGCGTGCTCGGATCGATCGACGCCAACCAAGGCGATGTCCTGCTGGGCTGGGATACCGACGAATTCCCGACGGATCTGTACACGACGACGCTGGCCATGTACGAAATCCTCAAAAACGGCGGTCTCGGCAGAGGCGGCGTCAACTTCGACGCGAAAGTACGCCGCAGCTCCTTCGACGACGAGGATTTGTTCTTCGCGCACATCGCCGGCATGGATTCCTATGCCCGCGGCTTGAAAGCGGCCGCCAAGCTGGTCGAAGAGCGCGTGCTCGACGAGATCGTCGAACGCCGTTACCGCAGCTTCCAGGAAGGCATCGGCGCGGACATCGTGTCCGGCAAAGCGACGCTGGCGTCCCTCGAGGCCTACGCGCTGCAGAACAATCCGATCCGCAACGAATCCGGCCGTCTGGAGCAAATCCGCGCGACGGTCAACGAAATCATTTTCAGCGTATAATCGCCGGAGGGAGGAAGACCGGATGAAATACGTGATCGGAGTCGACCTGGGAACCAGCGCGGTCAAAACGCTGCTGGTGTCCCGGGAAGGCACGGTAACGGCGGAAGCGTCCCGCGAATACCCGCTGTACCATGAGCATTCCGGCTGGAGCGAGCAGGAGCCCGAGGATTGGGTGCGGGGCACGACGGAATGCCTCCGCGAGCTGGTCCAGGCTTCCGGCGTGTCTGCCGGGGATATCGAAGGCATCAGCTTTTCCGGACAGATGCACGGTCTCGTGCTGCTGAACGGGGAGAACCGCCCCGTGCGCAGGGCGATTCTGTGGAACGATACGCGGACGACGGAGCAATGCCGGGAAATCGAAAAGACGTTGGGCGATAATCTGCTCGGGGTGACGAGAAATCCGGCGCTCGAAGGCTTCACGCTGCCGAAGATCCTGTGGGTCCGGCAAAACGAAGCCGCGTCTTTCGAAGCATCGAAGCGGTTCCTGTTGCCCAAGGATTATTTGCGGTACCGGCTGACCGGCGGGATCCATATGGACCTGTCGGATGCGGCGGGCACGTTGATGCTGGACGTCGCGAACCGGAATTGGAGCCCGGAAGTTCTCGGAGCTTTCGGCATCGGCGCGGAATTCTGCCCGCCGCTGGTCGAAGCGGGGGCATGCATAGGCACGCTCACCGCCGAGGCGGCGGAAGCGACGGGCCTGTCGCCGGATACGAAGGTGTTCGCCGGCGGCGCGGACAATGCCTGCGGCGCGATCGGGGCGGGGATTCTGGAGGAAGGACTCACCTTGTGCAGCATCGGAACGTCCGGCGTCATCCTCACTTACGAGGGCGACTCGGAAGCCGACTATGGCGGGAAAGTCCATTTCTTCAACCACGGCAAGCCCGGCGCTTTCTACTCCATGGGCGTAACGCTGGCCGCGGGCTACTCGCTGAGCTGGTTCCGCAAGACGTTCGCGGCCGGCGAGTCTTACGACTCGCTGCTGAGCGGCGTCGAGGACATTCCGGCGGGCTCCGGCGGACTGCTGTTCACGCCGTACTTGGTGGGCGAACGCACGCCGCATGCCGACCCCGACATCCGGGCAAGCTTCATCGGCATGGACGGCAGCCACACCCGGGCCCATTTTGCGCGTGCCGTGATGGAAGGGATCACGTTCTCACTGAACGAGTCCGTGGATTTGTTCCGTGCGGCAGGCAAAAAGGCCGACAGGATCGTGTCCATCGGCGGCGGGGCCAAAAACCCGGTTTGGCTGCAGATGCAAGCGGACATTTTCAACGCCGAAGTGATCGCGCTGGAGAACGAACAAGGCCCCGGCCTGGGAGCGGCCATGCTGGCCGCCGTCGGCTGCGGCTGGTTCCGCAGCCTCGACGATTGCGCAACCGCGTTCGTCAAGCGGTCCCGGTCCTACCGTCCGAATGCGGCCAACGCTGAGCGCTATGCATCCCTGTTCCGCGTCTATCAAGACGTGTACGCCCAAACCCGCGGGCTGAACCAAGCGCTCTCATCTTTCCGAAACGGCTGACGTAAGCTACAATAAATACAGGAGAAAGGGTTGCCTCCCTTTTCCGGCAAGAGCCCCCAGCATTCCCGGCCGGTAACCGGGCGGGGGCTCTTTTTCATGAGGCGGAGGAGGAGTCGGCGGGATGAGCGGGGACCAAAGGGGACGGACGGCGCTGGTGACGGGAGCTTCGAGCGGGTTCGGATACTTGACGGCGCTAAGGTTAGCCAGGCTGGGGTGGACGGTTTACGCCGGGTTCAGGGATGTCGCGGCAAGCGGAACGTTGGCGGCGGAAGCGGCATCGTCCGGCTGCGCCGATCGGATCCGCCCTGTTCGTTTGGACGTAACGGACGAAGCGGGCATTCGGGAAGCCTTGTCGCGGATCGAGCGGGAGGCGGGGCGGTTGGATGCGTTGGTGAATAACGCGGGCCTCGCCGTCGGCGGGTTCGTGGAAGAGCTGCCGCTGTCCGCATGGAGGGAGCAGTTCGACACGAATCTGTTCGGCGTCGTGGCGGTCACCCGCGCGGCACTGTCGTTGCTCCGGCAGAGCGGTGGAGGAAGGATCGTGCTCGTCAGCAGCATCAGCGGACGGATCGGTTTTCCGGCTTTGGGTCCGTATTGCGCGTCCAAACACGCCTTGGAGGGACTGGGCGAGTCGCTGCGGCTCGAGCTGGCGCCGTTCGGCGTGGCGGTCAGCCTGGTCGAGCCCGGCCCGTATCGGACGCCGATTTGGCAGAAAAGCCTGGCAAGCGTGACGGCTCCCGGGCCGCAATCTCCGTATGCCGGCCTGTTCGCGAGAATCCGGCCGATGCTCGAGCAAAGCGCCGCCCGCGGGGGAGACCCGGAACTCGTAGCTGAAACAATCGTCCGGGCGGTCCGGGACAAGAAGCCCAAGCTGCGCTATTTGCCGAGCTGGAGCGAACGCTGGACGGTCGGGGCGAAACGGTTTCTTCCTTGGAGCTGGATTGAGCGTGCGGCTTTGCGTGTATTGGGAGTCAAACGGTAAAGGAAAGGGTATCCTATTCGGGACGAAGGATCAATCCACGAACGGAGATGGAGCCCGATGGAACACGATGCCCTGATGTTCGAATTCCGCGACGAATCCACGGCCCGGCTTGCCGCGGATACGTTTGAGGAACTGGGCTATGAGCCCCGCGTTCACGAAGGCGGGAGAATGCACATCCACGTGCGCAACGAAGATTTGACCTCGGCGCTGGAAATCCTGCAGTGCCACGGAGGCCGCATCGTCGAGCGGGCGCCCGCCGAGACGCTCTCGCTGACGGAGGAAGCATACGATATGGACGCGATCCCGATTCCGGCCCACACCGTGAACGAGGACTGGGTCGACGCCTACGCCACGTCCGAGCCGGGCGCCGAATCCGCGGAATCGGCTTACCGAACGGATGACGGCTCTTACGACCATTTCGAAGCGACCTGATCGGAACGACAGCCGAATAAAGACGACAGTGACCCCGGCCCCAGCGGTGGCCGGGTTTTTTCGCGTTCGCATGAAAGCTTCTCCGTATCACTCCCATTTTTCGTCGGTTCGCTCCTCGCCGCCGCAAATTTCTTCTGTTATTTTGATGAATTAGGAAGCGCTTACGTATTCCCGCTTGCCCATAATCTTGTAAAATATTCTTATTGCGAGGATATTCGAGCTGCAGATGAGGGAAACCGACTATGCCGAACCGAACGATCGGACTTAGCTTGCGCACCAAAACGCTCATTTACCTGATGGCCATCGTGACGCCGATTTTCGTCTTCAGCTGGTACGCGTCCGTCGTATCCGGCAACGAGACGAAAAAACAGGTGGGCAGCGCGCTGCTTCAGCTCGCGAAGCAAACGCACACCACGCTGGACCGGGACATTCTCGGCATCAGCGAAAACACGATCAAGATGATCCAGGAGCCGCTCGTCCAATCGATGGCGAAGGAGATGGCCGGCACCCCGTTCGAATTGGTTCGGCAATACGTCGCCCTCGGAGAACTGATGAACAAATACGGAGTCAGCGACTCCTTCTACTCCGGTCTCAAATACTCGCTCCTCATCCCCGTAAACGACCCTTCCCGGTACAAATTCGCGCCGAGCTATCAGCAGCTCGCCAACGGCGTTTTTTTCGTCGATCCCAAAACCAGTCCCTGGTACAAAACTGTATTCGACTTGAAAGGCAAAGGGAATTTGCAGGTGTTGGACCACTTCGGAGCCCAAGGGGCCGGCAAATCGCTCACGTTCCTGCGGGTCGTCAAAGATTTCGCCACGGACCTGAAGACCGACATCGGCATCATCGCCGTGACCGATCTGCAAACCGTGCTCTCCAACGATATGAAAGCGATCGAACTGCCGGAAAGCAGCGAAATTTATTTCACGGACCGGGACAACCGCATCCTGGCGAGCAAGACGAACAAACAGATGGGGGAGAAAGTCCGGATTCCGGGCGAATGGCTGAAGCAGGAGGAGAGCAATTCGGTCGTCACGCTCGATCAGAAAACCTATTTGCTCGCGTACCACCGCAGCTATCCCTATGATACGAAACTGATTATCCTCACGCCCGTGTCCATCATTACCTCGCAAGCGACCCAAACCCATCGGCTGATCGTCTTCATAACGGCATTTTACGTGTTCCTGATCCTTCTGACCGTCAGCCTGTTCATTCGCACGTTCCTCAGACCGCTCCGCAAGCTGGGCGCGCTCGTCCGGTCTTTCGTGCCCGGCAAGGAGCTGGTGCTGGCGCATCCGCCGGGACGCAAGCGGGACGAAATCGGGGAGTTGACGCTTTCTTTCTTCCGGATGACCCGACGCTTGAACGAAATGATCCATGAGCGGTACGTGATGGAAATCAAGCAAAAAGAAACCGAGCTGTCGATGCTGCAGCAGCAGATCAACCCGCATCTGCTCTATAACACGCTCGAATCGATTTATTGGCACGGCATCGCCCTTGGGCAGAAAGACGTGGCGGAGATGGTGAAGGATTTGTCCAAGCTGATGCGGATCGGGCTGAGCCGGGGCCGGGACGTGATCTCCATCGGGGAAGAAATCGAGCATGCCGAAGCGTATTTGCGGCTGCAGCAGCGGCGGGATAAAACGGCGTTCCGGGTCGAGTGGGAGATCGACGAAGCCTGCTTGCAGGCGCAAATCCCGAAAATCACGCTGCAGCCCTTGCTCGAGAATGCCATTCAGCACGGCGTCGCCAAAATGGAGGAAGAAGGCCGCATCGTCATCCGAATTCGCCGGATGGACGAGGCGGATATCGAAATAACCGTTTCGGACAACGGCTATAAACCGGTGGATTCGAATCGGTTGAACGCGATCGCCGGCGAGGAAAGTCCGAACGAAGGTTACGGCATCCGCAACGTGCAGAAGCGCCTGAAGCTTCATTTCGGCGACCGGTACGGCCTCTTCTACGAATCGAACCCCGGAGGGGGCGTAACGGCGAGGATCACGATTCCGGATCAAGAACGTTCAGGGGAAACGGGAGGAGAACATCATGCGTAACGTATTGGTCGTGGACGACGAAATCAACATTTGCGAAGGCATCCGGACGGTCTTGCTGGAAGCCGGCTTCGGCATCGAACACGTATGGATGGCGCGGAACGGCTACGAAGCGTTGGATTACCTGCGCATGGAAGCGGTCGACCTGATGATTTCGGATATCCGAATGGACGAGATGGACGGCTTGGAGTTGCTCGGGGCGGTAAATCTCGAAAAACCGAACCTGCCCGTCATCATCATTTCCGCGCATGAACAGTTTTCATACGCTCAGGAAGTGCTGCGCATGGGCGCCAAAGATTATTTCGTAAAACCGATCGACGTTCCGTTGTTCCTGAAATCGGTGCGTAAATGGCTGGAGGCCGGAGAGATCGCCGCCCGGGAGATGACGGCATCGTCGCTGACGAAAGCTTTCGAGCGGGCGGACCTGCCGCCTCCCGAAACCTACGTGCTCAACGAGCTGCTCGAAACGCCGGGATTGACGGAACGCGAGGTCCGAGCGGTATGGAACCGGGCAGGCTTGCCGGATTCTGGACCTTATTTCTGTTTGATGAGGGTGCGTCTGGCGCTGGGAGAGGGAGGCAGCCGCAAAGAGGCGGTCTCTTCCCTGAAAGACCGGAACCTGTTCAAATACGCCGCGGCGAACGTGATCGCGGAATCCTTGCAGCAATGGGCACCGGTCATCATCCCTCAGCCCGGGTCGGAAATCACGATCGTCCTCCCGTTCAACGAGGAAGAATACGGGCGGCTGCCGGTTCAGCCGGGGCATCGTCTCGGCATGCTCGGCCAACTGGTCCGCGACAATATCTCGACTTATTTGCGGATTCCGAACGCGGTCGGCATCAGCAGCGTGAAATTCGGCCTTCAAAGCCTTCACGACCTGAAGAACGAGAGTTCCAAAGCGTTGGCCTGGCAGGAAATGATGCCCGACCAATCCGTGTTCTACATCCAGGATTTCGACGACTACAAAGCCGAGCCCGACGGCTCCGAGACCGGCAAAGAAGCGTTCGGGGTGGTGAACCACAGCCTTCTCCAGAAGATCCAGGCTTTCCTGAAGGATAACTGCAACCAGAAAGGGCTGAAGCTGCAGGATATCGCCGATCACGTTCATCTCAGCACGAACCATATCAGCTATCTGTTCCGCAAATTCCTGAAAATGACGGTATGGGACTACGTGCTGAAGCTCCGGATGGAGCAGGCGAAGAAGCTGCTGCTCACGACGGACATGAAGCGCTACGAAATCGCGGAAGCGATCGGCTATGAGGCGCCGGAGCATTTCAGCAAGCTGTTCAAGAAGTATTACGGGGTCAGCCCTTCGGAAATCCGAAGCGCCGGAAGCGAAACCCCGGATTGACCACACTTCTGGTCGGAACGCACATCGTTCTTTCGGTGGCCTCCCTTTATAATACGGGCGATACCGTATAGTGGAGGTTATGCAGCATGGCGAAATGGATCAAGAAATACCGATGGGGATTGCTTTTTCTGCTTCCGGAAATCGCGGTGTTCCTTTTGTTCCTGTGGGTCCCGATCGTGAGGGGAATCGTCTACAGTTTCGAAAAGGTGGATTTCGTCGCCGGCATTCAATTCGTCGGACTGGACAATTACCGCGATATCCTGAGCAGGAGCGAGATCCTCCAATCGGTCCGCAATTCTTTATACTACATGGTGCTCTGCGTCTTGATCGGCTTTTGGGTTCCCTGCCTGTTCGCGGTGATCGTCTCCGAGCTTCGGAGATTCCAAGGCTTCGCCCGATCGCTCCTCTATTTTCCGACGCTCGTGCCTTCCGTAGCCTTGTACGGCATGTGGCTGTGGTTCTACGACAGCGTCGGCCCGTTCAATTCCTTTCTCGCCAGCCTGGGGCTCGATAAAATTCCCTTTTTGACCGACACCCACTGGGCCATGCCTTCCATCGTCCTGATGGAAACGTGGCAGCAGTTCGGCGGAGCTTTCATCATTTACATCGCGGGCATGGCCGGCATACCGAGAGATTTATACGAAGCGGCCGAAATCGACGGCGCCGGCGTGTGGCAGCGCATCCGCCATATTACGCTGCCGGGCATCCGGCATTTGCTCGTCCTGATGTTCATCATGCAGCTCATCGCCACCTCGCAAGCTTACCAAAGCCAGCAGGCCATCACGGACGGAGGTCCGGTTAACGCCACGCTGACTTACGGACTCATGATCATCCGCGAGGCGTTCACGAACCTCAATTACGGGACCGCGTCCGCCATGGGCGTGTTGATGCTGATCGTGCTCGGCGGTTTGTCGGTGCTCTACATGAGATTGGACAAGGACGGGGTGATATCCAGATGAAGAAGTCGATCGCCGAGAGAGGCATCCTTTCGCCTTATGACTATAAGAAACCGACCGTCTTGGCCGTTTATGCGCTGTTGATTCTGCTCGTCGTCATCGCGGCACTGTTTACTCTATACCCCTACACCGTTACGATTCTCAACTCGCTTAAGGCCAGGGAAGAGGTGTTCGTTTTCCCGGTTCAATATTGGCCGCATCACCTGAAATGGCACAACTACGCGGAAGCGTGGAAGTTCCTGCAGCTCTGGCACTATTTGAAGAACACGATCTTCATCGTGGCCGGAAACATGGCGTTCTCGCTCGTCATCATCGGGCTCGCCGCTTTCAGCCTTGCGCATCTGGAGGTGCCTAAGCGCAGATGGTTCACGATGTTCTTCATGTTGACGCTGCTCATTCCGCCTTCCACCTACATCATTCCGAATTTTCTCAATCTGAAAAGCCTGGGCCTGCTCAACACGTTCTGGGCGTTCTGGCTTCCGTCGGCCGCGAACGCGTTCAATCTGCTGCTGATCCGGAGCTTCTTCGGCACCATCCATAAGGAATTGTTCGAGTCGGCCCGGCTGGACGGGGCTTCCGAGCTCCGCTGCTTTTTCCGCATCGCCGTTCCGCTCTCCGTGCCGGTACTCATCACGCTGCTCATTTTCACGTTCAGCTCGAGCTGGAACGACTGGTTTTGGCCTTCCCTGATCATGCAGAAGGAGAATATGTATCCGCTGGCATCGGCCGTCTACAAGTACGTGATTCCATCCCGCTCGATCGACTGGAACGTGAAATTCGCGGTGCTGGTGCTGCTTCTGATCCCGCCGGTCCTGTTCTTCGTCTTCTTCCAGAAATACATCGTGCGGGGGATGAATCTCGGGGCGGTCAAAGGGTAACGAGGCCTCGGAGAGGGGTGCCGCCACGATAATCGAATCGGACACATTTCTCCCCGGAACGCACATCGTGGTCCCCGAAAGGGTTTGCTATGATGCAACTGTAAGAAAACCTAGACCCAAATACGGAGGGGTTCAACGTGAAATTGCGAAACATTCTGGCTTCCTGCACGATCATTCTGGCATTGATCATCGCGGGCTGCGGATCCAAATCGGGATCCGATTCCCCATCCCCCGCAAGCGCGGCCTCGTCGCCTTCCGCGTCCGCATCCTCATCGGCTCCGGCTTCGTCCGAAGCGCCGGCGAACGTTGAAATCACGGTTCAAGCGCCGGACAAGAACAACCAAGCCGACGTCCAGAACTTCAACGACAAAATCGCGAGGTTCCAGAAGGCTTACCCGAACGTCAAGGTCAACACGACGGATTGGGCGTACAGCCCGAACGAAATCGGCATCAAGATGGCCGCGAACGAAGCGCCGACCGTGTACAGCGCATACGCGACGGACGGCAACTTCCTGGCCGGCAAGGGCTGGATCGCGGATCTGACGGGACTCCTCGATCAATATGCCTACAAAGACCAATTCAACGACATCCTGCTCAAGCCGTATACCATCAACGGTAAAATTTACGGCATACCGGACAGCGGTTATACGATCGGCATCGCGCTGAACAAGAAGCTGCTCGCGGACAAAGGGATTCCGCTTCCGCCGATGGATTGGACGTGGGACGATTTCCTGCAAATCGCGCAAAAGGTAAGCGATCCCGCCAAAGGCATCGCGGGCATCGCAGTGATGGGCAAGGGCAACGAAGCCGGCTGGGGTTGGACGAACTTCTTCTACGAAGCCGGAGGAGACGTACAGAAGGTGGAAAACGGCAAAGTGACGGCCACGTTCAATTCCGACGCCGGCGTCAAAGCGCTCGACTTCTACAAGAAGCTGAACTGGGAAGCGAAGGCGTTCCCGGAAAGCTGGTCCCTGGATTGGGGCGGCGCGGTAGGCGCATTCACGCAAGGACGCGCGGCCATGGTCTACGTCGGTCCGACCGACGCGATCGTAAGCGCGCTGAATAACGGGCAAGGCAAAATCGAGGACTTCGCGGCGTACCCGATGCCTTCGATGGAAAAGGGCGGGGAGCATGTCGGCGTACTCGGCAGCAACAGCTGGGTCATCAACGCCAACGCTTCCGGCGACCAGCAGAAAGCGGCGTTCGACTGGGTAACGTTCGACTTTTTCGGCGACGCCGGACTGAAATCGACGGAGGATTCCATCAAACAACTGAAAGACCAGGGCAAGTATTTCGTGCAGCGCGAGCTCGGCTATTGGAAGGCGGATTCCGATTACGGCCTGAAAATGAAAGCCGTCTACGACAAGTACGACAACGTCTGGCAGTATGATCCGCAGTTCTTCCAATATGCCGTTGGCAAACCGGAAGCGCAATATGAGGCCCAATCCTACTATGCGGCGATGACGATCGCGGTGCAGGGCGCGCTTTCCAATAAAAACGCGGACTCCAAGAAGCTGCTCGACCAGGCCGTGGAGAAGGTACAGAAGGAAAACTTCGATAAAGTCAAAGTCCAGTAAACAAGAACCCGTCCGAAACCGGCTCCGCTTCCGCAGAGCCGGTTTCCTTAACAAAAAGGCCGTTTCTCGGTCTCCCAATATTCAGGCAAGGAGTGATTCTGAATGTTACGTTTCCGCAAGCTGCTCGCTTTCGTTCTGTCGCTGGCGCTGCTGCTGCCGTCCGTGATTTGGAAGTCGGACGGGGTTGTATCGGCCCAAAATGTAAGCGATTACGTCAGGCTGAAAAACCAGTGGAAAGGCACTTATCTCTATGAAGCCGACGGCAAAGTCCGTTACGGATTTCCCGCCATCACGGATCAGGCGGCGCAATGGCTCGTCGAAACGGAAGGCACGCACCAGCGGATCAAGAACCGGGCGACCGGCCATTACTTGAACATGCAGAACGAAATCGCGTCCGATCATATCACCGACCCCGTGGAGAGCGGCGCCGTAGCCGACGCTTGGACCAGCGACCAGTGGACGGTGGCGGCGGCCGCGGGCCAGCCCGGGTATTACAACGTGGTCAGCGTCGATTATCCGAACCGGCTGCTGAACGTGCAAATCCAGAACGGCTTTGCGCAAGCCAATGATTGGGCCCAGCCGGCTTGGGGCAGCGCTCTCTGGCTGCTGGAGCCCGCGGCCGAGCAGGAACCCATCCGCCTGAAGGATCAATGGAAAGGGAACTACCTCTATGAGGATGCGGGCCAAGTCAAATACGGAATGCCCGCGTTGAACGATCCCGCGTCCCAATGGTTTGTGGTGGACGATAACGGATATAAGCGGCTTCAAAACCGGGCGACCGGCCATGAGATCGCCACCGTGGATCATACGGGCGGGGGCGCGGCGCAAGCGGTCGCAGGCGCGAGTACCGGCGCGCAATGGAGGATGGCGGATGCGGGGGACGGGTATTTCACGTTTCAAAGCGTTAATAACGCGGCCAGCTACCTGAACGTCCAGAGCCAGGACGGGTACGCGCACGGGAATAATTGGGCGCAATCGTCCTGGGGGAGCGCGAAGTGGAAGCTGGAAACGGCGGCGGATACGACGCCGAAACGGCTCAAGGATCAATGGAAGGGCCAATACTTGTTCGAACAGAACGGGCGGGTTGCTTACGGGAACCCGTCCTATGACGATCCGGCTTCCCAATGGATCGTGGAGGACGCGGGCGCTCAGGTCCGGCTGCGCAACGTGTCGACGGGCCATTATATCGCGACCGTGGATCATGCGGGCGGAGAAGCCGCGGTGACGGACGCCGTATATTCCGCGTCGGCCGGCTCCTATTGGAATAGGGGTGGAGCCAAGGACGGAGACGGCAACGGGGTAGAGGGGTATTTCACGTTCCAAAGCGCCGAGAATGCCGCCAGCTACCTCAACGTCCAGAGCCAAGACGGCTATGCGCACGGGAACAACTGGGCACAAGCGACTTGGGGCAGCGCCCAATGGAAGCTGGAAGATCCGGCGCCTCCGTCCGGCGATTCGGGCGAACCTTCCGTTCCGTACATCCGGATCAAGAACGACTGGCTGCAGCTCTACCTCTATGAGAAGGACGGCATCGTCCATTACGGCAACGCCAAGGCGGATGACTACAACGCCCAATGGCTAATCGTGGCGGCGAACGGCAAGAAGCGCATCCAAAACCGGGCAACCGGCCACTATATCACGCTCGAGGGGCAAACGGGAGCGCGGGATTTGCTGCATGCGGCCGATATCGCGGCCGGCTCCGCGCTTGGCGATTGGGTGATCGAAGACTACCAGGGCTTCAAAGAGATCCACAGTGCCGGCGACGCGAACGACGTGCCGGGGAGCCAGTCCTACATCCACGTGGAAAACAAGCTGAAGGGCGCGCAATACGGCATCGTTACCCGCGATTGGGGCAGTCCGAAATGGGAATTCGTCCCCGTAGAGGCTTCGGCGGCCCCGGCCTACGTAAGGCTCAAAAACGATTGCCGCAACAATTATCTATACGAAGAAGACGGGAAAGTGAAGTTCGGCACGCCCGACGCGAAGGATCCGTCGTCTCATTGGGCTTTCGTGGATTCCACGCAGGGCAAGCGGATCGTGAACCGGGCAACGGGTCATTCCATAACGGTCGAGCATGTCCAAACTTATAACGACCCGGTGGAAAGCTTGGACCTCGACCCGACCTGGGGCAGCGTTCAATGGACGATCGATGCGGTCGCGAACTCTGACGCGAAAGTGCTCCGAAACGTCTGGAAACCGGATTGGATCCTTCACGAAGAAGATAACAAGGGGTTCGTCCAAGCGAGCGGGCTCGATCCGGCCTGGGGAAGCGGCCACTGGCTGCTGGAGCCCGCGCCTGAGCTGCCTCCGGAGCTTCCGTCCGGCCCGATCCGAATCCAGAACAAGGCGAACGGCAAGTATCTCTACGAAAACGGAAGCCAAGTCGTGGTTTACGGAACGCCGGCCGAAGGCGACGCAACCTCCCATTGGCTGCTGGAAAGCAGCGGGGAAACGGTGCGGGTGAAAAACCGCGCGACCGGACACTACTTGTCCATGGAGAACCTGAAGCCATACTTGGAGACTTCGGTGACTGCCGATGTATACGGCGGAAGGGCTGATTGGGCCGTAGAGAAGGCTGCGGCCGTTTCCTCTTACCTGCTGCGAAGTCTCGCGGCCGGATATGAGGACGAGTACGTCCATGCGGAGGATAACCAGGGATATCCTCAGCATGAGCTGAGATCCGTTGAAAGCTCCGGGGTGCAATGGGCTTTCCGGCCGGCACCGGCCGATGCATTCGTTCCCCCGGCCGATACGGGGCCGGCCACCCTGCCTACGCGCGCGTTTTCGGATCCGAATTACGTAAAGCTGCGCAATGAGTTGACCGGCGGGTGGCTGTACGAGTCGGGCAACGCGCTCACGCTGGGAAGTCCCACAGCGCAAGACCGGTCCGCGCAATGGCAGTTCGAGGAGATCGACGGCCGCAAACGCCTGAAAAACCGGCTCACCGGCCATTATCTGGCTGCAGGTGCCGGCCGGACGCTCCGGTTGTCCGCGAGCGGCAGCGGCGATTCGGCGGAATGGTCGCTTGCGGAAACGCTGGGCGCCCTTACGCTGACCAGCGCCGAATCGCCGGGCCAGCGCTTGGCCGCGAACGGCGGGACGGCCGCTTTGGCGGCGGACGATTCCGCGGCGTCACGCTGGTTCGCGACGGCCGTGGCGCAGGACGTCATCTATGAAGCGGAATCGGCCTTCCACGCCGGCGGGGCTGCGGGTGCCCGGGTGATTTTCGCCGTGAACGCCGCCGCAGAGGGCGCCTATACCGCAACGCTGCGCTTTGCCAACACCCAGACGTCCCCCCAAAGCTTGTCTCTCTATGTCAACGGCTTAAAGCAGACGCCGCTCTCTCTGCCGGTTACCCCGGGGAAAAGCTGGGGTACGATCGATATCGTGCTGCCGCTGCGCGAAGGGATGAACACGGTCGCGTTGCAGAACGACACCGGGACCGGCGGATTGGCCGACATCGACCGTTTGACCGTCCGGGACGCCGTCGCTCCGGTTTTCCGGGGCGCCACGCTGCCTTATGTCGCTTATGAAGCGGAAGACGGCGTGACGAACGGAACCGTCCTCGGACCTGACCGCAGCTACTATACGATCGCGGCCGAATCCTCGGGCCGGAAGGCGGTGCGCCTGGATACCCAAGGCCAATACGTGGAATTCCGGACGTCGCGGGAGGCGAACGCGATGACGCTCCGCTACGTCATTCCGGACAGCCCGGACGGGCTGGGACAGACGGCGACGATCAGCTTATACGTCAACGGCACCTTCCAAAGAAAGCTTACTTTAAGCTCCCGCCACAGCTGGGTTTACGGGAAATACCCATGGTCGAACGACCCGGCGGACGGGGATGCCCATCGTTTCTACGATGAAATCCATCGGATCGTCGGCGACATTCCCGCCGGAGCGACCGTCCGGCTGCAGAAGGACGCCGGCGACAGCGCCGATTACTACGTCATCGATCTGGCGGAATTGGAGCAGGCGCCCGATGCTTACGGGTTGCCGGCCGGATATCTCTCCGCGGCGGATTACGGCGCGGCCGCGGACGACGGAGCGGACGATACCGACGCGTTGAAAGCGGCGATCGCCGATGCGCGCTCGCAAGGTAAGGGGGTGTGGATTCCGGCCGGCACGTTCGATTTGAAGCAGGGGCCTCTGGAGGTGTCGGACGTCACGATCCGCGGAGCGGGCATGTGGCACACGGTGCTCAAGGGTGCGGGATTTATGGGAACCGGCAGCAACGTGGGCGTGTATGATCTGGCCATTGACGCCGGCGTGGCCGGCCGCCATGACGAGCTGCCGGAATCCGGCTTCGACGGAACGTTCGGTACCGGCTCAACGATCCAGAACGTCTGGATCGAACACGCCAAAGCCGGCATTTGGACCGTGCGGAGCGAGGACGGCATCTCTACGGATGGACTATATATCGGTAACGTGCGCATTCGGGACACCTATGCGGACGGCGTGCATTTCTCGACCGGTACGAAGAACGCCATGGTCGAGCAAAGCCAAATCCGCAATTCGGGGGACGACGCAATCGCGCTCTGGTCGAATAAGCCGGACGGCGTGTCCGATCAGGAAGCGCAGACTGACTCGAACACGGTGCGTTTCAACACGGTCCAGCTTCCTTGGCTGGCCGACAACATCGCCGTCTTCGGCGGCAAGGACAACCGCATCCAGGACAATCTGGTGTCCGACACGATGGGATTCGGAGCGGGCATCGCCGTCTCCACCCGATTTAACCCGGTGCCGTTCAGCGGCACCACGATCGTGGAAAGGAACACGCTGATTCGTACGGGCGGACGGGAATTCAATTGGAACCAGGACTTCGGCGCGATCTGGCTGTTCACCGGCGACAAGGCGATCGATGCGGATATCGCGATTCGCGACAATACCGTGCTGGACAGTACGTTCCAGGGGCTTTACATCAACGGGCCCTTCGGGATCAACAAGGCCGGGGGACATAAGGTGAGCATCGAAAATCTGGTGATCGATAAGGCCGGAACATGGGGCATCCATGTGAACGGCAGCGTGACCGGGTCCGTGGAAACGAACAACGTCATCATCCGGAACGCCAAGGTAGGGCGGATGTTCAACGCCGTCGGGGATGCGTTCGCGATTCGCGACGTGACGCCCATTCCGCCGGGGAACCCCGATCCCGGCCCTTCCGGCAATCCGAAGGACAACGGAAGCGGCGGCAAAGACGGAGGCGTGTCGGACAACGACATGCGATTGGAGCAAGCGGCGGCAGCCGGCGATAAATTGATCATTTTCAAAGCCGACACCGCCAAACCGAGCGCGGAAACGACGGTGTCGCTGGATGCGCTGCGGAAAACGGGCAAAGCGGTGAAAGACGCCGTCATTCGGCTGGAGTACGGGGATGCCGCCTATGAGCTTCCGATCGGCGTCTTGGACACGGTGCTCCAGAATAACGACGTGCCCTTCGATCCGTCCGGGGGAACTTTGACGATGAAGATCATGCCTGCCGCGCCGACAATCGCAGACGCGATGAAGAAAGCCGCGCAGAGCACGGGTGCTGCACTCGTCGGCTCGCCGATGATTTTCGAGGTCAGCCTGCAATCGGGCAGTTCCGTCGTTCCGATCCGATCCTTCGGCCGTACGTTCGTGACAAGGACGATGACGGTAGAGGGGGAGATCGATTCGAGTGCCGCTTCCGTCGTCGTCTTCGATCCGGAAACCGGCAGCTTCCGCGCGGTGCCGGCCCTATTCCGGAAAGAGGGGAACCGGACGATCGTGACAGTCCGCAGCGTGACGAACAGCTTGTACGGCGTCATCGTGAACCGGAAATCGTTCGCGGATTTGGAGGGGCATTGGGCAAGGAAAGCGATCGAGCTTCTGGCGGCCAAAGGAATCGTCATCGGCAGTTCGAAAGCAGCCTTCGTGCCGGAAGCCAAGGTGACCCGGGCGGAGTTCGCCGCGATGCTGGTGAAGGCGCTCGGACTGCCCGAAACGTCCGCTTCCGGCGGCGTATCGTTCGCCGATGTCAGGCCCGCCGCCTGGTATGCCGGTACAGTGCGAACCGCCTCCGCTTACGGGCTGGTGAACGGCTTCGCCGACGGCACTTTCCGGCCGGAACGCACCATCACTCGCGAAGAGATGGCGGTCATGCTGGCGGCCGCGCTGAAGATGACCGTGCCGGCGGATGCCGCACAAGCGGAGACGGCCGGCTGGAACGCGCGGCCCGGCGTCAAAGACCGCGTGAGCGGCTGGGCGGAACCTGCGGTGCGCGAGGCGCTTCGCAGCGGCGTGATGACCGGCCGATCCGCCGACACGTTCGCTCCGCGCGATCCCGCAACCCGGGCGGAAGCGGCTTCCGTCGTCAGCCGGCTGCTCGTTGCGTCGGGCTTGGCGGATGCGGCCCAGTAAAACGATCGTGGGCTGGCCGGCCGTAGTTCCGCCGGCCCGCTCTCTTGGAAAGGAGGTGGATCGGCAGGCGCGCAATCCGTGGATGTCGGCAGTCGGGAGGATGGAGGAAGTTACAATCGGAAAACGGGGTGAATGAGAATGAAGGTGAAGCAACGAGTGTTGCGGAAACAAGGAGCGTTGACGGTTCTGTTGGCGGCCTGTCTCGTCTGGGCGCAAATGGCGTTCGTTCCCGCGGCTTCGGCCGCATCGTTCGAAGCGGAATCCGCCGCTTTATCGGGAGGCGTGGTCTCCGCAAGCGATCACGCCGGCTATTCGGGCAGCGGCTTTGCAGCCGGTTTCACGGATGCCAACAAAGGCAATGCGGCGGCGCAGTTCACGGTAAGCGCGTCGTCGGCCGGCAGCTATGACGTCGTTCTCCGGTATGCCAATGGGACGGGCAGCGCCCAAACGTTGAGCTTGTACGTGAACAATACGAAGGTGAAGCAAATTTCGCTTCCGGCCACGGCGAACTGGGATACCTGGAGCAGCCGAACCGACAGCGTCGCTTTGACCGCGGGGAGCAATACGGTCCGTTACAAGTTCGATACGACGGACACGGGAAACGTCAATTTGGACAAAATCGACGTCAACCCGGTTTCCTCGCCCCCTACTGGCCAATACGAGGCGGAATCCGCTGCATTGACGGGCGGCGCGGTCGTGGCGAATGACCACGCGGGCTATACGGGGACCGGCTTCGCGGCCGGTTTCGTCGACGCGAACAAAGGCAGCGCGCAAGCCCAATTCACGGTCAGCGCGGCAAGCGCGGGCACTTACGACGTGAAGCTGCGATATGCCAACGCGACGGGCAGCGCCCGCACGCTGACGATTTACGTGAACGGCGCGAAGATCAAGCAAGCTTCGATGGCCAGCTTGGCCAACTGGGACGCTTGGGGCACCCAGACGGAAACGCTGACCTTGAACGCGGGAACCAACACGATCGCCTACAAATTCGAAACGACCGATTCCGGCAACGTGAACCTGGATAACATCCAGCTGTCCGCATCGGCTTCCCCGCCGCCCCCGCCTCCGGGATCTTACGGCGCCACGATGCCGTACGACACTTATGAAGCGGAAAACGCCTCCTTCACGGGAACGCTGATCGGTCCTTCCACCACGTTCGGGGATCCGGCTTCCGAGGCTTCGGGAAGAAAAGCGGTCAAACTGACCTCCGCGGGACAGTACGTCCAGATCACGTTGACGAAAGCCGCGCAAGGCGTTACGGTCCGTTATTCCATTCCGGATAACGCCGCAGGCACGGGAATCGATTCGGCGATCGGACTGTATGTCGGAGGAACGTTCAAAAAAGACATTCCGCTCACTTCCAAATACAGCTGGAATTATGGAGCCTGGGGGACGGAAGGCGGACAGATCCGCTGGTCGAACAACCCGAATGCCGTGCCGACGACGCCGCACCATATGTATGACGAAGTGTCCTTTATTCTGGATCAGTCCTATCCGGCCGGTACGGTCATCAAGCTGCAACGGAACTCCAACAATTTGAACTTCGGCTCCACGGCTTACGTCACGATCGATCTCATCGAAACCGAAGCCGTTCCTGCTCCGTTAACGCAGCCCGCGGGCTATCTGTCCATTACGAGCTGCGGGGCGGCCGCGAACGACGGCCTAGACGACACGGCTGCCATCAACGCCTGCATCAACAACGTGAAAAACTCCGGAGGTACGTATAAAGGCATCTGGATTCCGTCCGGAACGTTTACCTTGAATAACGGAACGAGAGGCGCCGGCTGGGACGGCACGGGCACGAGACTGTACCTCGACGGCGGAGTATCGGTGAAAGCCGCAGGCATTTGGTATTCCGCGCTTTCGGGCAATTTCGCCGGCATCTACCTGCGGGGCGGCAACGTCACCCTGTCCGATTTCAAAATCAGCGCAAACGACTTGATCCGGGATGACTACAACGGCGTGGCGGGGGTGGAAGGCAACGGAACCAACTCGACCCTGTCCAACCTGTGGATCGAGCATACGAAAGTCGGCGTCTGGCTCACGAACCAGACGAATGCCGCCACGGTTTCCGGCAGCCGGATCCGGGACGTCTGGGCGGACGGCCTTAATCTTCATTACGGCACGTCGAATACCACCGTCACCAACAACTCGATCCGCAACAGCGGAGACGACGGATTGGCGATGTGGTCGGACACTTACCTGGATACGAACAACACGTTCAGCTACAATACGGTGCAAACTCCGACCCTGGCAAACAACATCGCGATATACGGAGGGCAGAACAACAAGGTCATCTGGAACCTGTGCACGGACACGATCGTCAACGGATCGGGTATCTCCTTGGGCACGGATTTCAATCCTCCGTCCATGACCGGAACGTTAACGATTCAAAACAACCTGCTTGTGCGGGCAGGCTCCTATCACAAGGATTACGGTTATCAGATCGGCGCGATTTGGGCTTATTGGGTGAACAACAACGGGAAAGCCCAGAACCTCACCGTAACGGTATCCGGAAATACCGTTCAAGACAGCGTCTACTCCGGCGTTTTCATCGAAGAACCGGCGCCTGGAATATCCGTTACTTATGGCTCCAATACCGTCACGAATGCCGGCACGTACGGGGTCTATATCAGAGCCTCCGCGACCGGAAGCTCGACCTTTAACGGCAATACGGTAAACGGCGCTCCTTCGGGCAAATTCATGAATGCTTCCCCGAGCTTTACCGTTTCGGGTTCGGGCAACAACTGGTAACACGGGTCGGAAGCCCTGCAGTCTATGACTGCGGGGCTTCTTGCGTCTCTTTCACCAACAACGCGGCACTGGTGCCTGCGGTATAGCCTGTCGAGAACGCCGCGGTAATGTTGTAGCCGCCCGTATATCCATGAATGTCCAAAATCTCGCCGCAGAAAAACAGCCCCTTTTTGAGTTTGGACTGCATCGTTTTGGGGTCGATTTCCTTCAAATTGACGCCGCCGCCCGTCACGAAGGCTTCCTCGATGGACAACGTTCCGTTCACGTCCAGGGGGAGCATTTTCATCGTTTGGCACAGCTCGCGCCAGGGCTGCTTGGGGATGTTGTCGTACGTGACGTGAGTGTCGAGAGAAGCCTTGCCGAACAGGAAGGGCAGCAGCCTCTCGGGGACGGTCCCTTTCAGCACGTTGACCGCCGCTTTCTTCGGCTCCTCTTTCATGAGCTGCAGCGTCTCCCCGTACAGTTCGTCCACCGTGCTGTCCGGGAACAGGTCAATCGTCAACTTCACCGCGGAATGCCCTTTCGCGAGCTGCTTGACGACGAATTGGCTGCACCGCAAAGCGATCGGGCCCGACAGGCCGAAATGCGTAAACAGCATGTCGCCGCGGTGCGAAACGATTTTCTTCCCTTTCTCGTTCCAGACGGACAGCGTCACGTCGCGCAGCGACAGGCCCTGAAGCTCCCGGCTGGCGATGATTTTCTCCCGGGAGGTCAGCGGCACTTCGGTGGGGAACAGCGTGGTGATCGTATGGCCCGCCTCTTCCGCCCAAGCATATCCGTCGCCGGTCGACCCGGTATGGGGGACCGATTTGCCGCCGACGGCGACGATGACGGCTTTGCTGCGCCACTCCTGCCCGTTCTGCAGTCTAACGCCGGCAACGCCATTGTCGTCGAACAGAACGCGGTCGACCGGCGAGTTGACGAGGATTTTCACGCCTTCGTTCCGCACCTGCCCCACCAATGCGTCCACGACGGTCTTGGCTTTGTCGGTCACGGGGAACATTCGGCCGTTGTCTTCCTCTTTCAATGCGATGCCCAAATCCTCGAAAAAACGGGCGATATCCTTGTTCGAAAAGGTGCTTAACGCGCTGTAAAGAAACCGGCCGTTGCCCGGAATGTGTTGGACCAGTTCGTCGAGTTCTTTGTTGTTCGTCACATTGCATCTGCCGCCGCCGGAGATGCCCAGCTTGCGGCCGAGCTTGTCCCCTTTGTCGACGAGGATGACGTTCAAGCCATGCCGGCCGGCCGCGACTCCCGCCATCAGTCCCGCGGAGCCTCCGCCCAGGATCGTAATATCGTAGTTGTCCATTTTCGCAATCTCCGTTATCTGCTGTCGTATCTTACCATTATATACCGAAATCATTGTAACTTATTAGGAGATATGTTTTAATTCAAGATAACCGTGGTACCGATTGCACCGACCGTTTCGTCACAGGGGGCCCCAGGTGTGTGGAAGGATACGCTGCTGCAAGGCTTGATCGCTTTATTGCCTGTATTCCTTTTTTTAGTATGGTATGACCGTCCTAAGCGCACCCGTTACGTTCCTCACTTCATGGCGATCGTTTGTGGAATCGCTTTCCTGTTGAATGCCAAGTTCGCCATCAACATCGATGGGGGGCTTTCTTCCGATTTCCGCTATGTCCCGCTCTTGATCGGGTCTTTATACGGAGGAATGGCCGCTGCCGTCATTCTCACGATAGAGTTCCTCCTCTATAGCGGCACGGAAATTCGAAACTGGTGGGAGTACGTCTATCTGACCGTTTTTCTCCTCGCCGTCCTTGTTCCCATGATTCGCGTTTCGTCCACGTTCCGCCAAGGCCCTCGCGTCAAACGTTTGAAAATCGTGCTTCTCTTTTTCTCCGCCATGTTCCTTATTTTCTGCGCTTCGTTTCCGGTATGGTACCATGGAGGACCGGCAGCCGTCTTGAATAACCATCTCTACGATCTGTCCGTGAACTGGGCGGTATTCCTCTTGGCGTTGATCGCCGGCACGATGTTCATCGAACTCGGATTCGAGAGAGTCGGCCTTCAAAACGAACTCCAAGTCATGTCGCGGAATTACCGCGGGGAGGTTCGGCGGCTGCAGCTGTTCATCGACCAGGCGCCGCTCGCCGTCATGTATGCCGACACCACGGGCATCATCACCCATATCAACGATTTTACCCTCCAAATGATACAACCTACCGTCTCGACCGAAGTGCTGAACCGGCACTACCGCGTTTTCGCCCGGCTGATGCAATTCGAATTCCCCTCACCTTTCGACAAGGTGATGCGGGGGGAAGAACGGGTCGTGGAGGTGCTGAAAATCCGGGGAAGAACGGTCTATACCGTTACGCGCGCGGTGCGGGGGATTCCCGGCCAGTCCTCGGAAGGCATCCTGTTTATCGGGCATGACGTCACCGAGCTTAACCAATTGAAAGACGAGGTCGGACGAATGGAACGGCTCAGCCTCGTGGGCCAAATGGCGGCGAGCATCACGCACGAAATCCGTAATCCGATGGCCGTGATCCGCGGATTCGTCCAGTTGCTTAATGAGAGGAGTTCCGACGATCAGCAGTCCTATTTTCGCATCGTCATGGAAGAGTTGGATCGGGCTAACGGCATCATCAACGATTTTCTGTCCTTGGCCCAAAACCGCATCGTAGAGAAAGAGACCGGCAATTTGCACGACGTTCTGAACGAACTGGTGCCGCTGATCTCGGCGGATGCCAATATGCGCGGACAACTGATCGAGATGCGTCTGTGCGAAGAGGCGAGTCCGCTGGAGATCAACAGCAAGGAAATCAAGCAGCTCGTGCTCAATCTGGCGCGGAACGCGATGGAGGCGATGTCGGACAAGGGCGTCCTGCGGATCGAGACCTCCGACCGGGAAGACGCCGTCGAGCTTCGCGTCACGGATAACGGCGTCGGGATTCCCCAAGAAAAGCTGGAAAGGCTGTTCGAGCCGTTTTTCACGACCAAGACGAACGGAACGGGCCTCGGTTTGGCCCTCTGCTTGAGCATCGTGGAGCGGCACAACGGAAAAATCCAGGTGGAATCCAAGGTCGGCGAAGGAACGACGTTTATCGTATCGTTTTTCAAACAGTATCGGATGGCGGCGGCAAAAAATTGATCCGCGGCGGATAATGGCGCGGAGAAGGGCAATAATAAGGGAGAATCAGCCAGTAAGGAGGATCTCGCCATGACCAAACCGCCCCAAGGCCCATCCGTGACCGGACGGAAAGGCCGCAACCCGCAACGCGAACGTTCGCCTTTGTCCCCGGGATTCGACAAGAAGCTGGATGGCCCGAACCGTCCTTCTACTTAAAGAAGGAACGGCGACATTCCCGACATGAACAAGCAACCGTCCGCTTCCTATGAAGGAGTTACTCCCGCACCGGGACGGGACGACTCCTCGCTGGATCCGTTCGAAATCGAGTTCAAATCGGAATTCCGCGGGAATCGGGGGCCGCAGGAACCGTTCGTCAATGCGCAAGGCGTCGTGATCGGGGACCATGATTATGCGTCGCCCCAATCCCCGTTGGAGCAATGGAACCGCGACACCGACCCGGCCGTCATGGCGGGAGAGCAATGGGTCCATCCTTACAAGGACATCGGATTCCGGACACGGGAAAACCGCGATTTATTCGAGAGAGGGATCCGGCCGCAAGCCGGGACGTTCATGCACCCGACCCTCCAGGTGTCCGCCGGGGACGAGCCGGAACTGGACGAAGGGAAGCAGGAGACCGGATTCTATGATTGGCTCGACTCGGATGACGAATACGTATTGGACGAACCCTGACGCGCGTCGGGGTTTTCTTTCTGTCTGCACTCGCGGTATAATGAAAAAAGCGGCATTGCCGATATATTCAAGCGTCCATATGGAAAGCGAGGAGTTTTACATGTCGATGTCTTTTGAAAGATATATGCTGGATATGGTTCAGCCGATGAGGGACGAACTGACCCGTCTGGGCATCCAGGAATTGAAAACGCCGGATGACGTCGAGCAGCACCTGCCTGACGCCAAAGGCACGACGCTCGTCGTCGTCAACTCCGTCTGCGGCTGCGCGGCCGGCCAAGCGCGCCCGGGCGTCGCCCAAGCGCTGGGCCACGACGTCACGCCGGATCATCTGTACACGGTATTCGCCGGCCAGGATAAAGAGGCGACCGCCAAAGCGCGCGAATACTTCGCGCCGTATCCTCCTTCCTCTCCGTCGATCGCCTTGCTGAAGGACGGAGAGCTCGTCCACTTCATCGAGCGCCATCAAATCGAAAACCGAAGCGCAGCGGAGATCGCAGGCGACCTGACCGCCGCATTCGACCGCTATTGCCGGTAAGAAACGCGCATCCCGGGGGTTCGGCAGCCGAACCTCCGGGTTATTTGTGTATTTAGGAAGGAATTTACGCGCATTGGAGGAATGGGACATGAGCCTGCAGCAGCAAATCATCTCGGAGCTCAAGGTCAAACCGCTCATCGACGTCCAAGAAGAGATTACCCGCAGGGTCGGCTTTCTGAAGGATTACGTTAAGCAAGCAGGCGCAACAGGCTTGTTGATCGCCATCAGCGGCGGCATCGACAGCGCGGTAGCCGCGGGGCTGTGCAAACGCGCGACGGACGAGCTTAGCCTGGAAACCGGCAAAGAGTACATGACGCTCGGCGTGTTCCAACCTTACGGGGAACAAGTGGACATCGGGCACAGCTACGCGGTGGCCGAAGCGTTCAAGCTGACGCACACGGCGGAGACGAACATCCAGGAAGCGGTGGACGAAATCGCGCTGGAAACCGAATTCGCCTTCAAATCTCTGAACATGTCCCGCCACGTCAGCCGCGGAGGCAAAGGCAACATCAAGGCCCGCACCCGCATGGTCGTGCAATACGCGCTCGCGTTCGACCTGAATCTGCTCGTCGTCGGCACGGACCACGCCTCCGAAGCGTTGACCGGCTTCTTCACCAAATGGGGCGACGGCGCGGTGGACGTCACTCCGCTCAGCAGCCTGAACAAGCGCCAAATCGGGCAGCTCGCGGCAGCGCTCGGCGTACCCGACTCCGTGATCCACAAAGCTCCGACCGCAGGCTTGTGGGAAGGGCAGACGGACGAAGGGGAACTCGGCGTCTCGTACGAAGCCAACAGCGATTACCTCGAAGGCAAGGAAGTCGATCCGAAAGCCCGCGAGATCCTGGAGAAGCATTACCTCCGCACGCAGCATAAGCGGCGCCCTATTCCGGGCATTTGACCCCGGCGAGCGCGATGATCGTCGGAGTCGGCCTGGACGTTGTGGAGTTGAAGCGGATCGAGAGTCTCCTGTCGAAGCCCTCCGGCGAGCGATTCGCGCAGAGGGTGCTGACGGAGAAGGAGAGGAGCCGGTGGGCGGGACTTCCCGCCCGCCGCGCCCTCGAGTTCATCGCCGGACGTTTCGCGGCCAAGGAGGCGGTCGTCAAAGCCCTGGGCTGCGGGATCGGTTCGTCGGCGGGGTTTCATGACGTCGAAATCCTTTCGGACGCGGCCGGCAAGCCGGTATGCCGATTGTCCGAGGCTTGCCGGGAGCGGCTGGATTTGCGGGAAGGAGAGTGGACGATCCATGTGGCGATCACCCACGAAAGAACCCTTGCCGCTTCCACCGCGATCGTCGAACGTACGTAACGGAATCCGGAGCATTCACATGGCAACAAATAACGGGGAGCCTACATGACAACGACTTATTTTACCATCCTGATGAAGCACCTGGAGCAAATGCAAATCGAAGTCGCCTCCGCATCGGAAACGGAAGTAGGGGCTATATCGGTGAAACCGCGGGATGTGGTCTATGACTGCAACCGCTTTTTGTACGTCCGGTCGGGCAAAGGCCGCTTGTGGGCGCTTGGCAAGGAGCTGGAGCTGGTGCCCGGCACCCTGTGCATCCTGCTGGCGGGAACGCCCCACCGGGTGGCGGTGGATCCGGGGGAAGTCCTGAACATCCAATGGTGCCATTTTCACGCGAGCTATGGGGACAGGGACATTTACCGTACGCTGAACCTGCCGATTTCCGTCTGGGTCGAGAACAAGTCGGCCGTCAGCCAGCTGTTCGACAGGCTGATCCAAGAATTGAAGAAGGACCAGCTCACGTCGAGGCTCCGCGTCAAAGCCATCATGCTGGAGCTGGTCAGCATGTATTTGGAGGAACTCCCCAAGGGAATCGGCAAGGTTTATCCGACGCAGGAGCTGCAGAAGATCGACACGGTCCTGCAATATATCGACGAGCATATGGCGGAAAACATCACGGTAGAGGAATTGGCCCGCCAGGTGTATCTGCATCCGAACTATTTCATCGTGTTCTTCAAGGCCATGCTCGGTTACTCGCCGATCCAGTACGTCAACCATAGGCGCATGGAAACGGCCAAAGCGTTGCTGCTTCAGCCGGAGTGCAACGTTTCCGACGTCGCCGCCCGCGTCGGCATGCAGATTTATTACTTCTCGAGGATGTTCAAGGCGCACACCGGCCTCACGCCGAGCCGGTACCGCAAGCAAAGCCTCGGCATCGCCGAATCGGGTACGGATGCGGAACCGGGAGCGGGAGCGGAAGAATGACCCGAGACGATATCAACCGGTTTTTCGGTACGGAGCTGCTCGCCTGGTACCGGCGGGAACGCCGGGATCTGCCGTGGCGGAGAAGCCGGGACCCCTATCATATATGGGTATCGGAAATCATGCTGCAGCAAACGAGGGTCGACACGGTCATCCCTTATTTCGAGCGGTTCATGGCACGCTTCCCGACGGTCGGCAGCTTGGCGGAGGCGCCTGAAGCCGACGTGCTGAAGGCCTGGGAAGGGCTCGGTTATTACTCCCGCGCCCGCAATCTTCAGGCGGCCGCACGGCAAGTGGCCGAGCTTCACGGCGGCGCCGTGCCGCGCGACAAGGCCGCGGTCTCCGCATTGAAGGGCGTCGGCCCTTATACGGCGGGAGCCATTCTCAGCATCGCGTACGACTTGCCTGAGCCCGCTGTGGACGGCAATGTCATGCGGGTGCTGTCGCGCTTCTACAACCTGGACGACGACATCGCGAAGCCCTCGGTCCGCGTCGGCATGGAGCGGCTGGCGCAGGAGCTTATTCCCGAAGGAGAAGCGTCCAGCTTCAACCAAGCGCTGATGGAGCTGGGCGCGCTCGTGTGCACGCCTCGGTCTCCGGGCTGCCTGTCTTGCCCCGTGATGGAGCATTGCGCCGGCAGGCTGGCGGGCCGCGAGCGCGAGCTGCCGGTGAAGTCGAAAGCCAAGCCGCCGAAACCGGTGCACCGGCTGGCGGTTCTGATCGAAGGCGAGGGGGAATGGGCGGGCCGCGTGCTCGTAAGGAGGCGTCCTGCGGAAGGGCTTCTTGCCGGCATGTGGGAATTGCCTCACGTGGAAGCACCGAATGAGTCGGTCTGGTCGTCCGGCGACGACGCGCCGGTCTGGCTTGCGGGGGCGCTGGCCGCCGAAGGGCTGAGCGTCAAAGCGCAGCAGCATGTGGCGAGCGCGGAGCACGTGTTCACGCATCTGCATTGGTTCGTGCGCGTATGGTCAGCGGAGCTGGCAGGCTCCCCGGAAACGGAAGTTTACCGCTGGATCGACCGGGCGGATTTCGAACGGCTGGCTTGGCCGAAGGTGTTCAAGACGCTGCTCGGAGCATACTTCTCGCAGGAACGGAATATAGGATAGCTAAGCCGCGATGTCCGGGGTTCGACCCACGGGTATCGTGGTTTTTTGTTTTGTCCGCAATGGAAAAACGCTCCCTCCCAAGCGGGAGAGAGCGTTCGTCTGCAGCTGCTTATTTCGAAGCTTCGTACAGTTGGCCGACTTTGTTCCAGTCGACGATGTTCCAGAACGCCGCGATGTAGTCCGGGCGCTTGTTTTGGTATTTCAGGTAGTAAGCGTGCTCCCATACGTCCAGGCCCAGGATCGGCTTGTCGCCTTCCATGATCGGGCTGTCTTGGTTCGGCAGGCTGTATACTTTCAGCTTGCCGTCTTTGCCCACGGCGAGCCATGCCCAGCCGGAGCCGAAACGGGTCGTCGCGGCAGCCGCGAACGATTCCTTGAACTTCTCGAAGCCGCCGAGCTCGCTGTCGATGGCTTGAGCCAGCGCGCCGGACGGAGCGCCGCCGCCGTTCGGGGAGATCGTCACCCAGAACAGGGAGTGGTTGGCATGTCCGCCGCCGTTGTTGCGAACGGCCGTGCGGATGTTTTCCGGAACGGCATTCAGGTCGGCGATCAGGTCTTCGACCGTTTTGCCGGCCAGCTCGGGAGCGGATTCCAGCGCTTTGTTCAGGTTCGTCACGTACGTGTTGTGATGGCGGCCGTGATGGATTTCCATCGTCGTCGCGTCGATGTTCGGCTCCAGCGCGTCCTTCGCGTAGGGCAGTTCGGGCAGTTGGTGTGCCATGTGAAATACCTCCTGATTGGGTGTCATATGTAACTCACGTTTATTATTATCCTAAATTTGCCGGAGTAAATCAACACGGATGTTTGAAAAGTCGAAAACCCGGGTAAATAACTCAAATACGCGCAAAAAAAGACATCCTTCGTCCGATTCCCCCATTTTTATACGTAAATTTATAGTTATCATCCGATATAAAGCGTTTTCATAAGGATTTCTCTGGCTTTCCCAAAATTAATTTATGTTTTTTTCACAAAAGGGAATGAAAAATTCATATTATTGTCGTAATATTAATAGTGCGTTAAATGGACGTAAATCTTTTGCCCGGGGAGATTGTGCAACATGCAGATCCGTTCTTTCCAACTTTCGGACTACCGGTCCGTTGCCGAGCTTCTTAAGGAAGTGCTGTCGGAAGAGTGCTGCGAGGAGACGATGGGCGCGTTCGCGCGGCAGCTGTCGTGGGACAGCGAGCTGGTGCTTGTCGCTTCGATCGATGACGTCATCGCAGGGGTTTTGATCGGCACGATCGATCAGCAGAAGGGTTACGTTTACCGCATCGCGGTTCATAAGGAATATCAGCGCCAAGGCGTCGGGAAGGCTCTTGTATCGGCGATGAACGCCCGGTTCCGCCAGCGCAATGTTTTGAAAGTACTTATCGCAGGGGACAAGCACAACGAGGTGCTTCGACCGTTCTACGAAGCGCTCGGTCTCGCGCCGGTCGATTTCGCCAGACCGTCCCGGCCGCTTGCTATCGTAGCAGGCTGATTTTATGGAGATATAGGCCTTACCTATTCGCTCTTTTGAAAGCATATCCGTTACGCCATTGCATTTGGCGGGGGGATATGCTTTTCTTAAATTAATCCGCCAATCCGGAGGATAGGCGAAGCGGTTACTTGCGATCACGGGATGCTGCGGAGGGCAGGCATGGCAGAAAGCGAAAGAATCTCAACGACATATCGCCGCGGCATTATCAAAAGCTTCAAACATGACGGCTCCTTGCATCGGATGTGGCTGGAGAATTGGATCGTGCCTGCCGAATTGCTTCAACCGGAGCACGCCGAAGCCGGCGTGCAGGTGCTGCTGAACGAGCGCACGCTGATCCGGGAAGCGGACGGCAAGGAGTGGATCAGCCGGGTGCCCGCCGCCGCGTTTTTCCTTCCGGGAGAATGGTTTAACGTGGTGGCGCTGCTGGAAGACCGGGGTATCCGCTACTATTGCAACGTCGCCTCTCCTTTTTACCAATATCACGACGTATGGACGTACATCGACTACGATTTGGACATCGTGAAGCTTCCGGACGGCACGGTGATGGAGTTGGACCGCGACGAATTCAACCGCCATCGGCTCGAGTACCGCTATGACGCCGAAGTGCTCGCCCGCATCGACGACGGGCTCGCAAGGCTGAAGGAGCGGTTGGAGTGCCGGTCCGTCCCGTTTGGGGACGAGCAGGTCCGCCGTTATTACGAAGAGTGGAAAAAAACGCAGAGGAGACCAGATCGGCCATGACCCAAGAGACCGAAACGTTGTCGTCCGCGCGCAGAACGAAACCCGATCGGGGGCCTTGGCTGACCGGCTGGCGCAAGGAATTGTGGGATTGGGCCAAAGCGCTCATCGTCGCCGCCGTTGTCGTGCTGCTCCTGCGGGCTTACGTTTTCCAGCTCTCCACGGTCAAAATGCACTCCATGCAGCCCACCCTTCAAGAGAAGGAATGGCTGTTCGTGAATAAAATTTCGTATGAGTTCGGCCACCCCGAGCGGGGAGACGTCGTCATTCTGAAAGATCCGAGCGACGGGGCTGACCGAAAAGATTACCTGGTTAAACGCATCGTCGGCATGCCGGGAGACAAGCTCGAAATCCGGAGCGGCCAGCTGTACTTGAACGGCGAACTGACCGTCGAACCGTATACGGACTCGGCGATCGAGGACGGCGATTTCGGGCCGACGCAGGTCAGTCCCGGCCATTATTTCGTCATGGGAGACAACCGTCACGCCGGAGGCAGCAAAGACAGCCGCGCGTTTAAAGAGGTTCCCGAGGACATGATTATAGGAAAGGCAGAAGCCGTCATCTGGCCGATCGTACGTTGGACGAAACTGTAAGGAGGGATGCCAAGTGGCTCCATCGGAGCGGGACGCGGAATTCTGGCGCCTGCTGAAAGAAGAAATGGTCGCCGCGGCTCCCGGTCTCGGCATCGATAAAATCGGCGTGGCCGCGGCCGATCCGTTCACCGTGTTGAAAGAGCGTCTCGTGAAGCACCGGGAACAAGGCTTCGAATCCGGCTTCGAGGAGCCGGATTTGGACAAGCGGACGGATCCGTCGCTTCTGCTCCCAGAGCCCCGGACGATTTTGTCGATCGCCGTGGCTTATCCGTCCAAGCTGAAGGATGCGCCGGTGTCGGAGCCGGGGCTCAGAAGAGGCATCCTGTCCCGGTCCGCCTGGGGCGAGGATTACCACCATGCGCTTCGCAGGCGGTTGGATAAGCTGGCGGCTTGGCTGATCGAGCGGGTGCCGGAAGCGCGCCTCATGTCGATGGTCGACACCGGCGCATTGTCGGACCGCGCGGTGGCTGAACGGGCCGGCATCGGCTGGTCGGGAAAAAACTGTTCCATCATTACGCATGAGTTCGGGTCGTGGATTTACCTGGGCGAAATGCTCACGGATCTGCCGCTTCCGCCGGATCAGCCGGTCGAAGAAGGATGCGGCGATTGCACGAGATGCATCGACGCTTGTCCGACCGGCGCACTCGTCGGTCCGGGGCAGTTAAACGCGCAGCGGTGCATCTCCTACGTCAACCAGACCAAAGGGTACGTAGAAGAAGAGCTGATGCTCAAAATCGGCAACCGGCTGTACGGCTGCGATACGTGCCAGATCGTGTGCCCGATCAATAAAGGCGTGGATTTCCGGCATCATGAAGAGCTGCTCCCCGATCCGGAGGTGGCCAAGCCGCTGCTCCGGCCGCTGCTCCAAATGGGCAACCGCGAATTCAAGGAGAAGTTCGGCGCCAGCGCGGCTGCCTGGCGGGGCCGCAAGCCGATCCAGCGCAACGCGCTGATCGGGCTGGGCAATTTCCGCGATTCCGAATCCGTGCCGGACGTGGCGCGGGTGCTCACGGAAGATCCGCGTCCGGAGCTGCGGGCGACGGCGGCTTGGGCGCTCGGACGCATCGGCGGGGAAGCGGCGGAAGCCGCGTTGTCCGAAGCGCTTGCCGGGGAACGGGAGCAGGAGCCTGCCGTTCGGGAGGCTGCAGAACGGGCTTTGCGGCAGATCCGTAAGGTTTCTTCCGGGAGCCGTGGCGAACTTTGATAGGTACTGTCGAAAATTGCCTGAATACGGTAGAATAGAAGACATCCAGATATACACCGTGGGAGAGAATATTGGATGAGACTCATTAACATCGAATCCGTCGAACCGGGGCAGTATCTCGGCAAAACGATATTTTCGGACAACGGCACGGTGCTTCTGTCCACCGGCGTCCAGTTGACCGTTTTCATGATCAGCACTCTGAAAAGGCTCGGCGTTTCGACCATTTACATCGACGACCCGCAATTCCGGGACATCGAATCGCAAGACATGCTGTCCGACGAAACGAAGCGAGCCGTCATCAAGCAGATGTCGGAGACGTTCGAAGCTTTGCGCTCCGGCAAGGAATTCAGCACGAGAGCGATCAGCCAGACGATCGATCAGCTCCTCGACGACGTGATGCGCAATTCGGGCGTGATGGTCCACCTGTCCGATATCCGGACGGCGGACAATGCGGCTTACGTGCATGCCATGAACGTTTGCATGCTGTCCACGCTCATCGGCTTGAACATGGGCCTGAACATGCTCCAGCTGAAGGACCTCAGCATCGGGGCTTTGTTGCACGACATCGGCAAGCTGAACGCGCCCGAAGTACAGGAAGGCCGGATGCATCACGCTTGGCGGGGATTCGAAATCCTGAAAATGAAACGCGAGTACAGTCTCCTGGTCGCCCACGTGGCGTTCCAGCATCATGAGGCGGTCGACGGGTCGGGGTTGCCGCGGGGCATTACGGGAGACGAGATCCATACGTACGCCAAAATCGTCGCCGTCGCGAACACCTATGATAATCTGCTTTACCAGCCGGAATCAGGAACGCCGATGCTGCCCCACGAGGCTTGCGAGCGCCTCGGCGCAATGTCCGGAACGCTGCTGGATCACGAGGTGCTGACCCAGTTCATGAAGGTCGTCTCGGTGTATCCGAACGGCATTTCGGTCAAACTCTCGAACCGCAAAATCGGCGTCGTCGTCGGCCAGCACCGCGGCTTGCCGACACGGCCGATCGTGCGGATCATCAGCCGGGAAGACGAGGATACCGTCGAGGCCAAAGAGATCGATCTCGCGCAGCATCATACCCTTTTCATCGAAGCCGTTTTAAGCTGATTTTCCGGGGATTTTCGTCACGGACAGGCGGTTTGCGAGAACCCGGACGCCATGCTATCATGTAGGCAAGTACCCTGCGCACTCGTGCCCGAGGCAGCAGGGTTTTATTTTGATCAAGCAGGGGGAACTTCCATATGTGGAGCATCATCATTCCGATCGTCACGCTGGTCGTCGGCGCGATTATCGGGTTTGCCGTAGGGGTCTTCTATTTGAAGAACCAACTCACCAAAATGCAGAACGATCCGGACATGCTGGCCAAGATGGCCAAGCAAATGGGCTACAATATGAACAAACAACAGCTGCAGAAAGCCCAGCAAATGATGAAAAACCAAGGCCAAAACCAGAAGCGCCGGTAATCGGCGGCCAGGGGCGGCGTCGGAATCCGGCCAGGGCCGGGTTCGGGCAAGAGGGGGAGTATTCATGGCGGGCATGAAAGATTACGTGAATCGGAACGTGGAAAGCAACCGGGAAAAAATCGAGTCGCACGTGCGCGAGATTTTGAAGCTGATCGGCGAGGACGTCGAGCGGGAAGGCTTGCTGGAGACGCCGGCTCGCGTGACGCGCATGTACGAGGAAATTTTCGCAGGCTATTCGATCGACCCGCGGGACGTGCTTGGCGTGACCTTCGACGAACAGCACGAAGAACTGGTCATCGTGAAAGACATCGTCTATTACAGCCAGTGCGAGCACCATATGGCGCCTTTCTTCGGGAAAGTGCATATCGGATACATACCGAGCGGCAAAATCGCGGGTCTCAGCAAGCTGGCGAGGCTCGTCGAGGCGGTCACTCGGAGGCTTCAGGTGCAGGAACGGATTACGTCGCAGATCGCCGATACGCTGGACGAGGTGCTTAAGCCGAACGGCGTGATGGTCGTCGTCCAAGGCGAGCATTTGTGCATGTGCGCGCGCGGGGTCAAAAAACCGGGGAGCAAAACGGTGACGTCGGCGGTACGCGGTCAGTTCCGCAACAGCGCCGCGTTGCGCTCGGAATTCCTTGAGTTGCTGAAACAATAAGCAGGCGTGAGGGCACTCTCCTTGGCGGAGGGTGCCTTTTTGCGTGCCATGGGTATATCAAATAAGTGGAGAAACAAGACTATTGCGGGTATGACGTTCGTCCGGCGCCATCGTCTATGATATTCTTATCACCCGTTTGAGGGAAACTGACTGGAGGACCACCCATGAGTACCATGAAGAAAATCCGCATCGGCTTGATCGGAGCGGGCAATATCGGCAACGTGCATTTGCAGGAGTTCGGCAAGCTGAAGGACCAATGCGAGTTTACCGCCATTACGGACGCGTATTTGCCGCTGGCCGGTCAGCGCGCCGCCCAATACGGGATTCCGGTCGTGGCCAGCTCCCCGGAGGAGCTCATCATGCGCGAAGACGTGGATGCCGTCATTGTGGCCGTGCCGAACCAGGCGCATGCTCCGCTCACTATATTCGCGCTGGAGCACGGCAAGCACGTGCTCGTCGAGAAGCCGATGGGCCTAAACGCCGCCGCGGCGAAGGAAATCGTCCGCGCCCAGCAACGCACCGGGCTGACCGTCATGGTCGCGCACCAGATGCGCTGGGAGTGGCTGCCGCTTCAAGTGAAGCAGCAGGTCGAGCAGGGCAAACTGGGACGCATCTATACGGCCAAAGCCAGCTATGTGCGCCGCAAGGGCATCCCCGGCTGGGGCACCTGGTTCACCCAGCAAGCCCAATCCGGCGGCGGCCCGCTGATCGATATCGGCGTGCACATGCTGGACCTGACGTTCTTCCTGATGGGCGAGCCGAAGCCGGTGTCGGTGTATGGCGCCGCATACGCGGAGTTCGGTCCGCGCAAGAAAGGGATCGGCACCTGGGGCAAGCCGGATTGGAACGGCACCTATGACGTCGAAGACTTGGCGACCGCGATCATCAAGATGGAAGACGGCAGTACGCTGACGCTGGACGTCAGCTGGGCGGTCCACACCGATACGGATGACATGCCGTTCGTGAAGCTGATTGGCACCGAAGGCGGCGCCGTGTTGCGCGGTTCCGAAGGCAAGTTCCTGACGGAACAGTTCGATCAGCCGATGGAAGCCGCGCTCTCGGAGCCTGCCGGCGACGAAGGCGGCCGCGTGCGCCTCAGCCGCCACTTCCTCGAGTGCGTCCGCGAGGGCAAGCAGCCTTGGACGTCCGCCGAAACGGGCCTCCGCAGCAACCTGATCATCGACGCGATCTACGAATCTTCCCGCACCGGCAACGAAGTGAAGCTGGACTGGAGTTTGTAAGCGAGCTTATCGCGACATAGCCGAACGAGCGAACGGCAGCCCTGGGGCTGCCGTTTTTTTATTTAGTGGGAAAAACTCCAACTATTTAGCCGCTGGAAGGGGGTTGATGCGAATTAGTGGGAAAAGCTCCAACAAATTTTGCCGATTCCTTGCCAACGCTTATGTCCGGGCTGAATTAGTGGGAGTTTTCGGAGCTATTTGCGTGATTTTCGAGAAAGCCGCCATTTTAGTGGGAACTTTTCCTTCTATTTTAAAATGGGTGACGAAGTGGGGGCAGACACCCTCGCAATCCGCCACGCTAAGTAAACCTGGACTACTTAACCTCGCACGCACTCCCACCATCCGCCACAACAAGTAAACCACGACTACTTAAACCCGCACGCACCCCCGCCATCCGCCGCCATAAGTAAACCAAGACTACTTAACCTTGCACGCACTCCCGCCATCCGCCGCAATAAGTAAACCACGACTACTTAACCTCGCACGCACTCCCGCCATCCGCCACAATTAGCGAACACAATCGAAATCTGATGGTTGATCGTTCATCCTTTGAGCAGAATCGACCTGGAACGCGCGGCGTGTTGAAAAGGCACACTTTTATAGTCTTTTGGAACCGTAGGAAGAAGTTACCAGAAGTTTATATAATAGCAAAAGAAAACGGTTTATCCTTTGTGAGATTCGATTCGGTTCGCGTTGGGGAGGACGTTTGGTGATGATATTGCGCAAGTGGACGTGCAGGGCCTTATGCTTGATTCTCGTCTTTTCTTGGGTTGCGACGGCATTCGCGGCAGGAGATTCGCAAACCGGAACCCATTGGGCGGCATCCGTGTTGCAGAAGTGGCAAGATAATGGCTGGATCCACGGGTATCCGGATGGCTCCTTGAAGCCTGACGCACCTGTAAAGAGGGCAGAGTTCGCAGCCCTGATCAACCGAGCTTTCCAGTTGAAAGAGGAGAAGGCCGGCGTCTCATTTGTCGATCTTCCGGCCTCGCACTGGGCATCTCATGAGATCGCCATTGCGGTAGAGGCGGGATACTTGAAGGGAAATGACCAAAACAAAGTGAACCCGGACAGCCGCACGACTCGGCAAGAAGCCGCCGTCATGATCGCGGCATTGCTGAAGCTTCCTGCTCCGACCATTGTTGACCTGTCTGCATGGAGCGATGCGTCCGAAATCGCCGAGTGGAGCAAATCCTCCATCGCGGCCGTGGCTGCGGCAGGAATCATGAAAGGCGACGCCAGTGGCAAATTCCGTCCGAAAGCCTTCATCACGCGTGCGGAAACGGTAGCTTCTTTGGATGCCGCCTTAGGTCTCTCCCAAGCGACCAAGACTTTTGACAAACCCGGTGAATACGGTTCGGCGGCTTCCGCACCCGAGACGATTGTCGGCAATGTGGCCATCACTTCGGCAGGTGTCACATTACGCAATATGGTCATCACGGGCAATCTGCTGCTCGGCCAAGAAATTAAAGATGGCGACGTCACTCTGGATCACGTAAACGTTAAAGGAACGACGACCGTGCGTGGCGGAGGGGAGCATTCCATCCATGTGACCGACTCCGTGTTGGTTCGGGTTATCGTGGATAAGACCGGCGGTAAAGTTCGGATCGTCGCATCCGGTTCGACAAGCGTGCAATAGGTCGTCGTGCAATCATCCGCGTTCATTGAGGAAAACGGTCTAACCGGAACCGGTTTTGCCGATGTAGAGTTGGCAAAGCTGCTTCCGAAAGATGCGACGGTCGACTTGATCGGAATGTTCGATGATGTGAGCGTTGCCTCTATGAGCGTCAAAATCAACATCCCGAAAGGTTCGGTCGGTAATGTAACGGTAGCTGGGGGCGCTTCCGGCAACACGGTCGACGTAGGGAACGAAGCAAAGATTTTGAAACTTGTCCTCAATGCCGTGATCAAGGTAACGGGCGGAGGCTCAATCGATAAAGCGACGGTGAACGAGGGCGCCCAAGGCTCTTCTTTCGAGAAGAAGCCCGCGGAAGTGGACGGCACCGGCAAGGATAAAATTGATGTGACGGCGCCGTTCATTCCTATCTTCGCAGGCGGCGGAGGTGGTGGAGGCGGAAATGGAAATGGGAACGGGAATGGAGATGGCGGAGGTCCGTCTTGTACCCAATGCCATAGTGCTCTTTTGTCCATGGTAACGGCAGAGGGCTATGTTTGGGAAAAAAGAAATGACCAAAGTGTCAGGGTTGGCACGGGATTCGATAAAAATATTTTTCGGTACTCAGTTGAAACTCCGAGGGATCTTGCTTCTTCAACGGTACCTATTACATTGACACCGGAAGACCCGGATGCGGAAATTGTTTACTATATTTCGTACGGAAAAGTGCCAATTGGCGCTACCCCAACGGGGACGCAAAAGGGAACGGCTCATTTTAATATCATGCTAAAGCCTCTTGAGGATGTTGATATCGAAGTCTTCGTCACGAGTCCGAACGGTCAGGGCCAGTATTACCACTTTATCTTCTATTACCACAGAACGATACAAGAAGAGTTCCTGATCCGCAGTCATGCCTTTTACGATGAAGCAGGCCAATATATGAAATATTATTCATTGATTGCTGACCATTTGGTGCTTCAGCCTGGAGATAAAGTGGAAGTTTACCGAAAGCCAACAGATGGAAATCCGAGCTGGACGCTGACAGTCAACCCTGGTTACGCATTTGAAAGTCTTTCTGGCTATCATCCAACTTCAGGTCAAGATTCCGATCTATATATAAAAGTCAAACGCGCAGGCTCAACGATCAGCGAAGGCGATTACCACTATGATGGGGAACCGTTAAATGTTATAACCGATAGTGCTGGCGTAGCAGTCCGACCGTTGAACCGGAATGAGTTAAACATTGCGAGCGAAACGAATCCAGGTATTACAAATGGCTACGAAGTAAGCTTTAACCGCGATGCGATGGGTCCACTTTTGAAAAGCGCAAAGTTTATCGATATTTACAGCACACCCACTTTGGGTAACTTTCCTGTACCTTACGCTGCAGTCAAGGAAGATGTGAAGCAGATTATCCCATTAGCTTCACCGATAGATATTGCGTTCTTGGGTGCTTCTTATCGGCACTATGATCTCGAAATCTCACAAGTTTATGATAGCTATGTATATCTGTTTTTATATGACGAAGAACGACATCCTATAGGATACATGGCAATACTGATTAAATACGACGAAGAACATGTAAGCAATGGGGCAACGGCGATGAAGAATGCGTCGCCCATTCTGAATCCTTCAGACGTATCAGCTCCGTCCCTTTCCGTGGTATCTTCGGTGGTTCCCGTCGGAAGCGAGTTGGTACTGACCAGCAGCGAAGAAGGAGTTGCGTACCTGGTACCTTCAGGAACTACCTACAACTCGAGGATGGAACTTCAACAAAAGGTGCAATCGGGGCAAGGGACAGCTCAAGCAATGAAGACTGGAAACCTTACGTTTATGCCTCTGAACGAATTGCCTGCAGGGTCTTGGAATCTCTATGGTATTGACGTAAACGGAAACATTACTTCGCCGATAGCCATTACGATAGGTGATCCCGCACCGGTGCCGCTTGATCTCAGCAGTACGGGTACGCTTTCCCAAATGTACAATAATGGCGTCATCTTACGATTTAATGCGCAAATTGAGAACAACAAGGAGAACATGGCATCTTTAAAAGCGAGCATTTCGTTCGCCAACGATGGAGTGAATTTTCAGCCGCTTACTGCAGACGACACAGTGTCCACTGTCGGGGATTTGCTTTTCATTACATTCGGTCAACCTTATACAGGAACCGTTAATAGGATCAAGATTGCCCATGGAGCGTTGAAGAATAAGCAAACGCAAGAAGCGTTGGCACAAGATATCATCAGTCCAGCGTTCGCAGAAGGGCCGATCGTGACGGTTCCAAGTTCACCTGGGCCCGTGATCTTGAACAATATTGGAGATTCTTTTACGTTTATGGTCGACAGGCCGTCCACGATCTATCTCACGCCTTTTGGCAGCCCGTTAACTCCGGAAAATCTCGAACAGTTAATCGCGCAAGGTAAAGCATTGAAAATAGTGATTACACAGGAAACGGCCAACCAACTCCTGTCTCTTGCGACAACGGGTCTTTCACCCGGCCGCTATTTATTTATTGCTCTCGGAGGGGGCGCTAAAGAGGTGCGTCTCGCGATAACCCCGACTTTAGTTTCTAACCAGGTACAATTGCATAACGTCGCAGGTGTAGAAGATGAGATCATCGTCAGTCAAATAACGGAAGGGGACGTTATTCGAGTCAGGGACTTTATGAATCCCTTGGGCATACCCGTAAAAACCGAAATCGTGCCCCCGGGAAAATCAACAATAACTATCACCGGCGTTTCCTTGGATGACACAGGAGGCATTCTATCCATTACGAGAGAGAGCGTCGGAAAGGCAGAATCCGACCCCTCAACCTTTTACTATCCTCCAGTTGCAGGGCAACCCTGAATCAAAAGCCGACTAGGAGTTAAGCTCCTGTCGGCTTTTATTGTGCAAGTCACCGTTGTTCCAAATACCTGCTAATGTGCATGTATTTTAGCCGAATCCCGTTCAACGGACGTAAATTGGTGCAATCGTGCAGGTATTGAGCCCCGTTATGGCTCCCAAAGCGGATTCGTCATGGAATACCTGCATTTTGGCATCAATTGAATCCCCGCCGAGAACCGGTTTCGAAATTAATGCACATTTGCATCAATTGAATCGATGGATCGTCTTTCAGCGCACCGGCATCCCTCAATAAGGCACCCACTGCAGCGTCCGCGCCCGGGCGAAGCGGTCGGAGACGAAGGGCCAGTTGACGACGTTCCACCAATCCCTGACGTAGGCGGCACGGTCGTTCTGGTGCTTGAGGTAGTAGGCGTGCTCCCACACGTCCAGCGGCAGCAAAGGAATGACGTCCCACTGCGACAGGTTTTGGTGCTTCTCCGCCGTCAGAATCTCCAACCGCCCGCTGCGGGGGCTCCAGACGAGGATGGCCCAGCCTCCGCCTTCGACCTTAATAGCCGCTTCGGAAAATTGCCTCTTGAACCCGTCGAAGCTGCCGAAGCTCCTGCCAATCTCGGCAGCGAGCGCGCCGCTGGGCTGGCCGATGGCTCTCGGCGTCATCGCGTCCCAGAAAATCGTATGCAAATAGTGGCCCGCGCCGTTAAAGGCGAGTTCCCGTTCCCAATGCTTCACCAGATCGAAGTCGCCGGTCCTGCGGGCTTCCTCGAGCTTCTTTTCAGCTTTATTCAACCCGTCGACGTAGGATTGGTGGTGCTTGTCGTGGTGGATGCGCATCGTTTTCTCGTCGATCCAGGGCTCCAGCGCGTTATAGGGATAAGGCAATGGAGGCAGCGTATGCCCGCCGATCGCCACCGCTCGGGTCCCTCCCCAGGCTCCTGCAATGCCGAGGGGATTCGACCACGTTCCTTCGGGGCGCAGAGGAGAGTCCGCAGGCTCAGGACCGACGAAATCGTCCATTCCTTCGGGCTCGTCGACGTCCGATCGGAAAGCTTCCGACTCCTTGCGAACGAAGTCGAGCAACGCCGGCGCGGACGGCATTCGGCGCACGGCGGCGCTATGCTGTTGCAGAAGGCCGAGCTGGCGGACGAATTCCAACGTCTGGTGGCGCGCTCCTTCCAGCAGCTTGGACAGTTCCTCGCTGCCCCCGCCTTCCATTGCAGAACGAAGCTGATCTTGCGCCTGCTCCGACGTTCGGCCGAACACGCTCTCCCACTCCTGCATCAATCGGACATAGGGCCACTCCAGCCCGGGCACGATTTCCCGGATGACCGCCGCATGTTCTTTTTCGCGCCTTTTCCACAACACGATTTCCTCCAGAATGCGGATCGGCATCCTGTCCCCGTATACCCGAAGCATGGCGAAACCCCTCCCGAGGCGATTGGGTACTTTACGTACCCAACGTATGCCGGGGAGGGGCCGAATATGCCGACCTATGAAAATCAAACGCTGACGGCATGGGTGCCGAACTTTTTCGTAACCGTCGCGGTGTGCACTTCCTTAAGGAACACGGTGAGCCGGTCTACGTATTCCTTTTTGTGCGTGCGGAAAATCATTTCGTGAATGGCGCCTTTGACGACCCACAGCTGCGAGTAGGGATTGGTCTGGACCTTCGCGACGTTTTCGGCCAAATAAACGGGAGCTTTGCGGTCGTTTGTTCCGTGGATCAGGAAGATCGGGAAGTCGAACGGCGTATCCTGCGCCAGCTTTGCGGGAACTTGGTCCAGCGACGTTCCGCCCATGATCGGCAGGAACCATTTGATCAGCGACAAAGTCGGATATCTCGGAAGTTTCAACTGGGTCTGTTCGAGGTTATAGTATAGTGTATCTTCGTTCGGCAGGAACGTGCTGTCCAGAATCATCCCGTCGACGGGAGCATGCTGCAGGGCCGCTTGAAGCGCCGTTCCGGCTCCCATGGAGAAGCCCCAGACGATCAGCTCTTCGGAGCCTTGCTGACGCGCGTATTGGATGGCGCCGAGCAGCTGCTTGGACTCGCGCACGCCGCCCGTCGCGGAGAGGCGGTGCTTGCCGTTCGCGAACCCGTAATCGAACATGAGGACGTTATAACCGAGTTTGTGAAGCATGTCCGCCAAGTCGTACATCGGAACCCAGCTTTCCTCGCGGTTCGCTCCATACCCGTGGCTGAGGACGATGCTTTGCCGGCTGCCTTCTACCGGAATCCACCAGCCGTCTACGGTGCTTTTGCCGTCCGAGCTGGGGAATGTCACGTCGGAATACGCCAGATTTTTCGCCAACATCGGATTCGACGTCAGCGGCGACACGTTAGGATGGGTCAATTTCCAAGCCATATAGGCATGAAAGCCTGCATATATCAGAACGAGGGCAAGTACGCCCGATAGGAAAACATACATCATCATACGGCCGATGCGGCGGACGAGGGATTGCTCTCCGGGTTCCGGAAGGAGCGGGAGGGGGATGTTTCCTCCAAGGGCGACTGGTGCGGGCAGCGTTGTCATTCGGGCATCGCCTCTTTTTTGTAAGCGTTTTTATGGAGCGGGTTGTTCTCATCTTAGACCCAGAGACCTAGGGCGTCAATGAGCCTGAACGAAATGTAAATCCGGTGTAATCAAACTGTAATCCAAGCTGGAAGTCATTTACTCCGGCGGGCGATTGCGTTATACTAGGCATAACGGTGTTTCATAGGATGAAACGAGGGAATACGCAAAATGGAAGAAGAAAAACGAACCGTCCGCGCCGTGGAGAGAGCGTTGGACGTCTTATTGTGTTTTACGGGAAAACCGGAGTGGGGATTGTCGGAAATCGCCGGACAGATCGGGCTTCACAAGAGTACGGTTCACCGGCTGCTCGCGACGCTTGAGGACCGGGGCTTCGTCATTCGGGACGACGCGACGGAAAAATACAGGCTCGGCCTGCGCGTACTTGAATTGTCATCCAACTTGGCCCGCGAAGGCGATCCGTCGGTGGTGCTGCTGCCGGATATGGAGCGGTTGCGCGACGAAATCGACGAGACGGTCAGCCTCTATGTGAGAGACCGGAACGAGAGGGTTCGGATCCAAGCCGTGCAGAGCGGCCAGGCGATCCGCCGGGTTGCCACCGTGGGGGCGAGGCTGCCTTTGTCCGTGGGCGCGTCCAGCAAAGTGCTGCTGGCGTTCGACGAGCCATCCGTTCGTGATTCCGCCATGGCGGAGCCCACATGGCCCGCGGGACTGGACCGGACGGCTTACGCCCGGCAATTGGACGAGATCCACAGTCTGGGCTACGCGACAAGCTTCGAGGAACGCGAGCCGGGAGCGGCTGCCGTATCGGCTCCGATCTTCAATCGCGCAGGCAAGTTGGTCGCCGCGCTCGCGGTGTCGGGGCCATCCAACCGGCTGACGCCGGACGTCATGCACGAGCATGCGCCGGCCATCATGGAGGCGGCCAAGCGGATGGGACGGCTGTTAGGGTAACAGTAGGAACAAGTGGACAAATGAACAATGGTAGAAGCCGCCAGTCGTCGGACTGGCGGCTTTTCCATTTTGCTCCCTGACGATTCTCCCACGTTTTCTGCTAGAATGGAGGTTACCGTTAACCTTGCCGCCCTCGGCAGACCGGCAGCCTGCAGTCCTCATGGGAGGGATCTATCTGAATCCGCTCAAGCTCAAAAGGAATTCCATCCAGTTCAAATTATTCTCAGGCGTGCTCATCGTCCTGGTCCCCTTGATTGCTCTCCTCTTTTTCAACAATTACTACGCCATTCACGTCGTCCGCGACCAAATATCCGTTTCCAACAAAAACACCATCTCGCTGTACATGCGCCAGATCGACGAGAATCTCGACGACGTCTCCAAATACATCTACAAACTGGCGTTAAGCGACCCCGACCTGATCGAGTTGAACCAGAAGGGATTGACGGACAGCTACATGCTCTCCAAGGTGCGGCTGTCCAACGAATTGTCCCAGGACATCCTTCTGCTCAAGGCGGTCGACTCCATGTTCGTCTATTCGATTCCGAACCAAGACATTTTGAAAACGTACCGGAACTCCCCGTCCGACGCTTTATTCGTTTATTCGCAATTAATGACGAGGCTGCAGCCTGAAATGCAATCGAACGAGGACATCACGAAGCAGTGGTACGCCGAAACGATCGGCAAAGAGCATTACCTCGTCACCTACTCCAAAACGGACAACGTCATCATCGGCGCGTGGGTGAACGTGAAAAACCTGCTGACGCCGATCAGTTACGTGAATAAGGGAGAAAACGTCACCCCTCTGTTCGCGACGGACCGGGGAGAGCCGCTCGTTAACGAGGATTTCGTCCGCGAGCATCAGATCGACCTCAACCGGCAAACGGACTCCTACTACATGTCGGGATCGAAAGAGCAATTCCTTGTCGTCGGCCAAAAATCGAGCATCAGCAACATCAGTCTCATCGCGCTCGTCCCGGACAGCGACATTTTGAAAGGGCTTCCTTATTTGACGAGGGTCATCATTCTCTGTTTTCTGGCGGTCGCGCTGCTCGTTCCGTTCTCCCTCATGATGCTCCGTAAGACGGTGCTGCTCCCGCTCAGGCGCATTCTAATGGCGATGAAGCTGGTCAAGGAAGGCAACCTGAAAGCCGCCATCACCCCTTACCGGACGTCCGACGAATTCGAAATCGTGAACGACTCGTTCAACGGCATGATCCAGGAGATCGAAACGCTGAAAATCAGCTACTACGAAGAACAGCTCCAGAAACAGCAGGCGGAGCTCAAATACTACCAACTGCAAATCAAACCGCACTTTTTCCTGAACGCGATCAACATCATTTACAACCTGGCGCAAGTGAAGAAATATGAGCTCATCCAGGAGCTGTCCATCAGCCTGTCCCGATATTTCCGCTACATGCTGCAGACGAACCAGTATTCCGTTCCACTCGACAAGGAGATCAAGCACATCCGGAATTACCTCGTGATCCAGGAGCATCGTTTTCCGAACCGGTTCCAATACGAAATCAACGTGGAAAACCAAGCGCTTCCGATCCCCGTGCCGCCTCTGGCCGTGCAGACGTTCGTGGAAAACGCGGTGAAACACGCCATGTCCATGGACAGGGTGATGAAGCTGACGATCGATGCCGAGCTCAGAAAAGACGAGGAGAGTACCCGGCTATGGATTCGCGTGCAGGACACCGGCACCGGATTTTCGGAAGAGGCGCTGGCCAAGCTGCGGGCAGGAGAGCGCATCGTGGATGAAGACGGGGAACACATCGGGGTCTCGAATATCCGCGAACGCCTACACCATTTGAACCCGGGCAGCGAACTGACGTTCACCAACAGGCCCGAGGGCGGCGCTTCGGTCGAAATGCTCATTCCCGTTTAAAATCAGCCGATTTCCTCAAGGAGGTTGCATACAAGATGAACATGCTTCTGGTAGACGACGAGGTTCATGCGCTGGAGGGCCTTCGCGACGCTCTGGATTGGGACGGCTTGGGCATATCGTCCGTTTTCACGGCCAACAATATCCGTCAGGCCAAGGAAGTGTTCGAGAACGAATCCGTCGACATCATGATCTGCGATATCGAGATGCCGGAAGGAAGCGGCCTGGAGCTGCTCGCTTGGGTGAAGGAGTTTCACCCGAGGGTGGAAACCATCATCCTGACCTGCCACGCGGAGTTTACCTACGCCAAGAGGGCGATTCAGCTCGGCGGCCTTGAGTATTTGCTGAAGCCGGTTCCGTATGATGAGCTGTCCGAGGCGGTCGGCAAGGCGAAGGATCTGCTGCTCGACAAGCAAGTCCGGGAGAGCCATCACAAGAACAGCGAGCTGTGGGAGAAGAACAAACCGCTCGTGATGGAGCGTTTTTGGCATGACGTCCTTCATGGTTCAATTCCGCCGGAAAGCCGGGCACTGGAAGAAGCGGCGGCGTCGCGGAACATCGTTTTGCCGGACTCCGAGCAATACGTTCCCGTTCTCGTCGGTCTCCAACGGGAAGTAGACGGCGGTTCCGCGGAGCATAAGCTCAAAGAAGCCGCTGCGTCTTATGTCTCGGAACGATTCGTCGAAGTTTTTTCCGTCGCTCACGACGCGAAGTCGCTGGTCATAATCAACCCGCTGCAGCGGGATGTACCGTATGACCCTGAGTCCCTGCGGAGCGCATGCAAAGGTTTTATCGCTTACTGCCGGGAGACTTGCGATTGGGACCTGTCTTGTTACGTAGGCCAAGCCGGTCCGATGACGGACTTGCACGAATCGTTCGAGCGCTTAAAACAAGGGATGAAGTCGAACGTCGCCATGCTGAATAAGGTGTTCATGCCCGGAGAAACCGCCGCGTCCAATCGGACGGTTCAACTGCCGGACGGCCGGCTGTGGAAGGTCATGCTCCAGGAGGGCAAAACGCAGCTTCTCCTGCAGGACTCGGAAAGTTTCCTGCACCGCTTGGTCGACGAGAAAGCGTTGGATTCGGACATGCTTCACCGGTTTTATCACCATTTTCTCGAAGCCCTCTATTTGTCGTTGAACGAAAAAGGCATCCATGCGGAAGAACTGTACCGGGACAAAACCTCCGTGGACATAACCGCCCGTTCGACGTCTTCCCTGGAAGACATGAAGCGCTGGCTCCGGCACGTGACCGAGAAGGCCGAAACCTATTTGAACGTGGAGCAAAAACCGGAGATGGTGATCGAACGCATCAAGACCCACATCCGGAACCATCTGGACAAAGAGCTGACCCGGAACGATATCGCGCAGCACGTCTTCCTGAATCCGGATTACATTTCGCGTCTGTTCCGCAAGAAAACGGGCTTGTCTCTCACCGAATATACCGCGCAGCTGCGAGTGGAGATCGCCAAGGACCTGCTGCAGAAAACCGACATGTCGGTGCAGTCAATCGCGGCCCGGGTCGGGTACACGAACTTCTCCTATTTCTCGAAAATGTTCAAACAAGCCACCGACATGAACCCCGTCGATTATCGGCGTTCACATGCCGACCCTCAAAACCGGAGGTCAGATTAGAGCTAGGAACACGTCAGACCGCAGGTAGAGTCACCATGGCCTCCTGTCCTACAATCAACTCAGATTCACAAAACGAACGCGTGGGGGCTCAGGTATGAACAGATTTCGCAAGGTTGTAAGCGGTTTATCGTTCGTGTTGGCGCTGATGCTGGTACTGTCGGCATGCGGCGGCGGATCCAAGTCGGAATCCTCCGGTTCCGGTTCGGCATCGGCTTCCGCGGATAACGGCAAGACAGCCGAGCTCGTGATGCCTTTCTTCGTCTTGAACGGCGTACCGAAAGACATCCAACTGGTCAACGACGAAATCAACAAAATCACGAAAGAGAAAATCAACGCGACCGTGAAGCTGCTGCCGATCAGCTACGGAACCTACGCGCAGCAGACGAACCTGATGCTGACGGGCGACGAGCAAGTCGACTTGATGGTCGTCGGTACCTGGTTCAACTACACCACCCAGGTGGCGAAAAATCAGCTGCAGCCGATCGACGATTTGCTCCAGAAATACGGCCAAGACGTCGTGAAGACGCTCGGCGATAAATACGTTTCCGCCGGCAAGGTCAAAGGCAAAACCTACGGCGTCGCCACGATGCGCGACCTCGCCGACGAGTACGGACTTGTCGTTCCGCAGGAAATCCTCGACAAGAACGGCGTCAAGGCGGAAGACATCAAGACGTTCGACGACGTGGAGAAGTTGCTCGCCGCGATCAAAAAGAACGACCCGAACTCGACTCCTCTGGTGCCGTTCGGCCCCGGCGATTCCCTGCTCGACAACTACATGACTTACGACAACCTGGGCGATAAGCTCGGCGTACTGAAAGGCGACGCGACGGATCTCAAAGTCGTCAACTGGTTCGAGCAGCCGGAATATGCCGCCCTGCTGAACAAAGTAAGAAGCTGGTATCAAGCCGGTTACATCATGAAGGATGCGGCAACGAACAAAGACAGCGGACTTGAGCTCGTGAAAGCAGGCCGCGGCGACGTCCTGCTGACCCGGATCAAGCCGGGCTACGCGGAACAAGAATCCCGTCTGATCGGCAAGAAGGTCGTCACGATCCCGCTGCTCCAGCCGCAAGCACGGACGAGCTCCGTCGCGAACATGATGTGGGGCATCCCGCGCAACTCCAAATACCCGGAGAAAGCGATGCAGCTGCTCAACCTGATGTTCACGGACACCAATGTAGCCAACCTGCTCGCTTGGGGCATCGAAGGCAAGCATTACGTCGTGAACTCGGACGGAACGGCCGGATACCCGCAAGGCGTCGACCAGAACAACAGCGGGTACAACCTGAACCAAGGCTGGATGTTCGGCAACCAGTTCCTGACTCACGTATGGCAAGGGGATTCTACCGACCTGTGGAAGCAATTGCAGGCGTTTAACGACTCTGCCGTCCAATCGAAAGCGCTCGGCTTCACGTTCGACCAAACCCCGGTAAAAACGGAAGTCGCGGCGGTGCAGAACGTGCTCAACCAATACAAGATGGCGCTCGAGTGGGGCACCGTAGACCCGGCCAAAGTGCTGCCGGAATTCAACAAGAAGCTTAAAGACGCTGGCCTCGAAAAAATCATCACGGAAAAACAAAAACAGCTGGACGAGTGGGCAGCCTCCAAGTAACGGACGTTTGACCGTTACCGGAAAGGCGGCGGGCCTCCATCGCGGAGGCCCGTTCGACCCCCAGGAAGGAGGAGCCTATGGGTTTGACCGTATGGCAACGAGTGCTGAGGAACGTCTCCCGGAACAAAGCCATGTACTTGATGGTTCTCCCAGGAATCCTCTACTTGCTGATCAACAACTATTTGCCGATGCTTGGCCTCGTCATCGCATTCAAAGACGTCGATTTCGCCATAGGCATCCTGCACAGCGACTGGATCGGTTTTAAAAATTTTGAATATTTGTTCAAAACGTCGGACGCGTGGATCATCACGCGCAATACGATCGGCTACAACGCCGTGTTCATCGTCGTGAACTTCGTGTTCTCCATCACCATCGCGATTTTCCTGAATGAGATCACTTCGAAGTTTTTCTCGCGTTTCTACCAGAGCGTGCTGCTGCTTCCTTATCTGATTTCCATGATCATCGTCAGCTACCTCGTATTCGCTCTGCTAAGCTCGGATACGGGCATGATGAACCACACGATTCTCCCGATGCTCGGCATCCATGAGATTTCCTGGTATAACGAATCGGTCTACTGGCCATTCATTCTCGTGTTCGTCAACCTATGGAAAAACGCCGGTTTCCTGTGCGTCGTATTCCTGGCGGCGATCATCAGCATCGACAAAGAATATTACGAGGCCGCGACGCTGGACGGAGCCTCCAAATGGAGACAGATCCGCACGATCACGATTCCGCTCATCTCGCCCGTTATCGTCATGATGCTGCTTCTCCAGATCGGGCGCATTTTCTACGCGGATTTCGGACTGTTCTTCCAGGTTCCGATGGAATCGGGTCCGATCATGAACGCGACCAACGTTATCGATACGTACGTCTACCGCGGATTGATGCAGATCGGGGATATCGGAATGTCGGCGGCCGCGGGCTGCTACCAGTCCATCGTCGGTTTCCTTCTCGTCCTTCTCTCGAACTACGTCGTACGCAAGATCAACAAAGACCACGCATTGTTCTGAAAGGAGCGCGACCATGACCCAACAAAACCGACTCATTCAATGGACGGCGCACGTCTTCCTCATGCTGATCGCGCTCGCGTGCATCCTTCCGTTCCTGCTGCTGTTCATGAGTTCGATCGCCGACGAGCAAGCGATCATCCGCGACGGTTACTCCTTGTTTCCGTCGGCGTTCAGCGGCGAGGCGTATCGGTACCTGGCGCGGGAATCCTCGCAGCTGCTTCGCGCCTACGGAATCACCGTGCTCATTACGATCGTGGGCACGACGGCCGGGCTGATATTAACGGCCATGCTTGCCTTTCCGTTATCGCAGAAGAGCTTCGGCCCCCGCAAGCCGCTGACGTTCATCGTCTTTTTCACGATCCTGTTCAACGGCGGTTTGGTTCCGACTTACCTCATCTACACGCAGTACTTCGACATGAAGAACACGATTTGGGCGCTCATCATTCCGAACCTGCTGCTGAACGGCTTCAACATCCTGCTCATGCGGACGTTCTTCTTGAACTCGGTGCCGGACGCCGTCATCGAATCCGCCGGGATAGACGGCGCGGGACAGTTCCGGACCTTCACGTCCATCGTGCTTCCGCTGTCGACCCCGATCCTCGCGACCGTCGGGCTGTTCCAGGGGATCGCCTATTGGAACGATTGGTTTAACGGCGTCATTTTCATCACGAATCCGGCCTACTTCAGCATTCAGAACATCTTGAACCGGATATTGATGGACATCCAGTTTCTTTCGAGCAGCAACATGTCGTCGCAAGTCGGCGACGCGCTCAGCGCCATTCCCGGCACGACGGTGCGGATGGCCATCGCCGTCATCGGCGTCATTCCGATCCTGATCGCCTATCCGTTCTTCCAAAAATACTTCGTTAAAGGCATCATGATCGGCGCGGTCAAAGGATAATCGAACTCTCGGATGGAGGTTTAACATGAACTTCGAAATCGGTTTGCAATTGTTCTCCGTGCGCCAGGCGCTGCAGCAGGACTGCCCGGCTACGCTCAAGGAAATCTCTAAAATCGGCTATAAGAACCTGGAACTCTTCATTCATAACGCGGACAACGGCGTCCGGTTCTGCGGCCTTAACGCGAAAGAATTGAAGAAGGTGCTGGACGACTCCAATCTGCAGATCGTGTCCAGCCACGTCGGCATCCTGGACACCGTCGATTGGAACGATCTGATCGAGTACAACCTGGAAATCGGCAGCAAGACGATCATCAACCCGATGGAGCTGTTCGCGGACCTCGACGCTGTCTATGCCTTCTGCGACAAAATGAACCGTTACGGCGAACGCGCTCGCGAAAACGGCCTGGACTTCTACTATCACAACCACTTCGAAACGTTCCAGCGGTTCAACGGTCAATATATGATGGACATCCTGCTGGAGCGGACCGATAGGGACCTCGTCAAAATCGAGTTCGACACTTACTGGGCGCTGAGAGGCGGAGTGGATCCGATCGAATGGCTGGGCAAGCTGGGCAGCCGCTGCGATCTGGTGCACCAGAAGGACATCCCGGCGGCCGTGAAGCCGGTCAACGTTTTTGAAACGATCGACGAATCGGAGCCCATCACGTTCGAGCGCTTCATGCCGTTTTCGAAAAAAGAATACTTCGCGGAAATCGGCGAAGGCAGCATGAACATCCGCGGCATCGTCGACGAAATCAACCGGAACGGCGCGGCCAAGTACCTGTTCGTCGAGCAGGACCATACCGTGCGGGACGAACTCGAGAGCGTCGCGATCAGCTACCGCAACATCACGAACCTGCTTGCTTCCATGGAGGGATAAACCAGTGAAACCGTTCAAAGTGGGGATTATCGGCGTCGGCAACATCAGCCCGATTTATTTCGAAGCGGGCCGCAAGTTCGACATCATCGAAATCGCGGCATGCGCGGACATGGATGTGCAGAGAGCGGCCGCCAGAGCTCAGGAATTCGGCATTCCCAAGGCGTGTTCGGTGGAGGAACTGCTCGCCGATCCGGAAATCGACATGGTCGTCAACCTGACGATTCCGAATGCGCATGCGGACATTCATCTCAAAATCCTCGAAGCCGGCAAGCATGCCTACGGAGAGAAACCGCTGGCGACGCTACTGGAGGACGGCCGCCTCGTTTTGGCCAAAGCGGAAGAGAAGGGGCTGCGGATCGGCTCCGCTCCGGACACGTTCCTGGGCGGCGGCATCCAAACCTGCCGCAAGCTGGTGGACGAAGGCTGGATCGGCGAACCGATCGCCGCGACGGCGTTCATGATGTACCACGGGCCGGAAATTTTCCACCCGAACCCGGATTTCCTGTACCAGAAGGGCGCGGGACCGCTGTTCGACATGGGGCCTTACTACCTGACGGCGCTGATTAACTTGATCGGTCCTATCCGCCGCGTAACGGGTTCGGCCCGCATCACGTTCCCGGAGCGGACCGTCACCAACCCGAGCAACTACGGGCGCAAATTCCCGGTCGAAACCCCGACGCACATCGCGGGCGTGCTGGATTTCGAGAACGGGGCGGTGGCTACCCTCATTACGAGCTTCGACGTTTGGGGCACCAAGACGCCTTACATCGAAGTCCACGGCACGGAAGGCACGCTGCTGGTTCCGGACCCGAATACGTTCGGAGGACCGGTTTACATTAAGAGATACGGCCACACCGATTTCGCCGAAGTGCCTCTGACTCACGGTTATACGGAGAACAGCCGGGGACTGGGCCTGGTGGATATGGCTTACTCTATCCGCGAAGGCGTTCCGCACAAAGCGAACGGAGAGCTGGCTTACCACGTGCTCGAAGCGATGCACGGCATTCTTCAGGCATCGCAGGAAGGCAAGCACTACGAGCTGACCAGCACGTGCGCGAAACCGGCGCCGCTGCCGATGAATTTCTTGCGGTAATTTCATAGATTGGAAGCGTGGATGGGCTGCCGATTGAATCGGCAGCCTATTTGATTGACAGAGTGGGAATAGAGGGTTAAACTTCCATTAAGCCGACTCGATCAGTCGGAATAAATGTAAGCCCTTAAAATGGAGGATGATCCCGTGTCAGAAGAGAGAAAGCTACAGCCTGAAACGTTAGCGGTCCATGCCGGACAGCAGCTGGATCCGGCGACTTTGTCCCGCGCGGTACCGATCTATCAGACGACTTCCTACGGCTTCCGGGATACCGAGCATGCCGCCAACCTGTTTGCCCTGAAAGAGTTCGGCAACATTTATACCCGTATCATGAACCCGACCTCCGACGTATTCGAGCAGCGCGTAGCGGCGCTGGAAGGCGGCGTCGGCGCACTGGCCGTGTCGTCCGGTCAAGCGGCGATCACGTACTCGATTCTGAACATCGCGGGCGCCGGCGACGAGATCGTATCGTCCTCCACGTTGTATGGCGGTACTTACAACCTGTTCGCGCATTCGCTGGCGAAGCTGGGCATCAAGGTGCATTTCGTGGACGCCGGCGATCCGGAAAACTTCCGCAAAGCGATCACGAGCAAGACGAAAGCGTTGTATGCCGAGACGATCGGCAACCCCAAAGGCGACGTCCTCGACATCGCGGCGGTGGCTGCCATCGCGCATGAGAACGGCATCCCGCTCATCGTGGACAACACGTTCCCGAGCCCGTACCTGCTCCGTCCGATCGAGCATGGGGCCGACATCGTCCTTCACTCCGCCACCAAATTCATCGGCGGTCACGGCACGTCCATCGGCGGCATCGTCGTCGACGGCGGCAAATTCGACTGGGCGGCCAGCGGCAAGTTCCCGGGCTTGACCGATCCGGATCCGAGCTATCACGGCGTGGCGTATACCGCCGCTCTCGGACCGCTCGCTTATATTATCAAAATGCGCGTGCAGCTGCTCCGCGACATGGGCGCGGCGCTTTCGCCGTTCAACTCGTTCTTGCTGCTGCAAGGCCTCGAGACGCTGCACCTCCGGATGGAGCGCCACAGCCAGAACGCGCTGGCGGTCGCGAAGTTCCTGGAAGCGAACCCGGCGGTCGATTCGGTGAGCTACCCGGGACTCGAAAGCCACGAGTCGTACGGTTTGGCGAAGAAATACCTGCCGAAGGGCCAAGGAGCCATCTTGACCTTCGAAATCAAAGGCGGCGTCGATGCGGGACGCAAGCTGATCGATTCCGTGAAGCTGTTCTCCCACCTCGCCAACGTGGGCGACTCCAAGTCGCTGATCATCCATCCGGCGAGCACGACGCACCAGCAGCTGGGCGAAGCCGAGCAAGCTTCCGCAGGCGTAACGCCGGGACTGATCCGTCTGTCCGTCGGCACCGAAGCGATCGACGACATCCTGTTCGATCTCGAGCAAGCGATCAAAGCCAGCCAGGCCTAATCTTACGGATTTTTCGATAAAGCAGAAGGACGCTCCCGCGGTTTGGCGGGAACGTCCTTTTTTTCGTGCTGAAGCTTACTTGGCCTTGATACGTTGCTGCACCCGGGCAGGCGCCTTGGAGGCGTTTTTGCCGAGCAGCTTCAAATATTTCTGGTAGTGGGCTTTGGCGTTTTTCTTGTCCCCAAGCGCCCATTCCGTATCCGCTGCGTTGAGGTAAGCTACCGCACGGGTAGGAGCCAGCTGGATCACGTTGAGCAGAATCGGTTTGGCTTCTTTGTAGCGTTTGGCTTCCGACAGGAAGAAGCCGTAATCGTTCAGCATGGGAATGAAAGTGGCGGCCGGCAAACGGCCTTCGGGATGGAAATCGGCGTCGGCGGTTTTGAGGTCCGCCGCCGTCAGCTTCCCAGTGCTCCATTCCCACAGTCCGTAGGGCTCGGCGTATTGCCGGAGTCCGTATTGCAGCATGTTCGCCGCGGACTTGGCATCGCCTTTCTTGTACGCGTCCAGGGATTTCTTATAAGCCAACTGAAGCGTCGGGGCGGCCAGGGAGAAGTATTCCTCGTAAAAAGCCGGGTACATCACGCCGGTTTCGCCGTCGCCTTCCAGTTTCATGAGACCGGTCAAGTCGGATTTTTTAAGCAAAGCGTCTTTCTGCTGAAAATAATCATCGGTAGGATCGCTGTACTCGTGGGACAGGACGTTCAGCTTGCTGCCGTCCCACTCCAGCGTGGCATCCGACTGGAACGCGCGGTACGGGGCTTGGCTCCAGAGCGTGATTTTGCTGCCTTCCACCTCGAGGTCGAACTTCGCCGTGTTGATGATGATGTCGCCTTCGTCGTCTTCGCTTACGGTATCCAGAGTCCGAATGTGAGTCACGGACTTGTCGGTCGCCAATAAAAGAAGGTAAAAGTGCTCGCCGGCGTATGTGGCGACGAGAAACTGCCGGAAGTAGCCGTCCGGCATCCCGCCGAGATTGACTTCGTAGAAGGGATCTCCTTCCATATAACTCGCTTCGTCTTTCGACATCTTGAGCTCTTGGGCGACGTATTCCCGGAGGGAAGGAAGCACGCGCCCCGGATCGTTCTCTTCATACAGCAGTACCGGCCAGACGGGCTGCGATACGGGATCCGTGGATTGGGCAGACGCCGCATAGACGGCGGAAGGGGCCGCGCCGATGGCTCCGATTGCGGAAGTGAAAGATGCCGCAACCGTCAGGCTGAGTGCCAGTCCGGCGAGACGCCGGCTCCAAGATGGGGTGGTTTTCAATCGCTATCCTCATTTCTTCGGCGGAAGCGAACGCAGGAAAGCCAGCGCATCCTTCAGGGAGGACACCGGGACCAGCTTCGGCTTCAGCTTCAAGTCTTTGACCGTTTTCTCGGCCGTATTCCAGTTGTCGAACCCTTGCACGACGGAATGGATGGACGTCACCGTTTGGCTCGGCGATTGTCCGTTCTTCCAATTCTCGATCCCGTATTGGGTATACGGCACGAGGAAGTAGTCGACGTTTTCTTTATCGGCGGCCATCAGCTTATATTGAATGCCGCCGATGAGTCCGACCTGGCCGTCCCCGTCGATCGTGCCGGTTCCCGCGATGCGGTAACCGCGGCTGAGGTCCTCGCCCGTCAGCTGCGCCACGATTTCGATCGTCATCATCAGCCCCGCCGAGGGGCCGCCGACGTCGTTGAAATCGAATTTGACCGGATCCGGGGGCGTGACTTTGATGACGCTGTTGTTTTGGAAGCCGATGCCCGGCCGATGTGTGTCCGGCATTTCGATGAGCGGCACTGTGACCTTGAACGGCTTTCCGCCCCTCGTGCCGGCCAGCTGTACTTTGTCTCCGGGCTTGCGGGAGGAGAGAGCGGCGACCAAATCCTCCGCCTTCAACGTGGCTTTGCCGTCGACGGACGTGATGATGTCGCCTTCCTGAAGGCCGTTATCGTCCGCTTTGGATTCCTTAAGGAAATTGACGACGATGACGCCTTTCTGCTGGACGTCGATTTTGCGGTCCATGGCGCCGTAAGCGGCGAGCATCGCGGTCGCTTCGGAGCTGTCGCGCATCCAGGAGAGCAGGTTGCGGTAAGCGGCCATATTCGTCGTGCCGCCGGTCGCTTCTTGCTCGGTGTGGATATCCATCCGCGGATTCAGCCATGCATAGGCGAGCGACAGTGCGCTGGGCTTGGAGTAGGTGGACACCGTCGTGAACAGGATCGAGCCTTTTTCGTCGAGCTTATGGCCCGTTTCCACGCGCGGATGCACGGGCTCGGCCGATCCCGGACCGTAGATGACGTAAGGCCAGGACAGGAACTGCGCGGCGCCGACGACGAGCAGCAGAATGACGAGGATAATCGCGGTGAGATAGCGCCTGAAGAAGGACGCTTTGGGAGTGGACAAGGATGGCACCTCCGGACGCCGAATCGATTGAAACAAGTCGGTTCCATTATACCCGACTTGGCATGTCCAACCAAACGGGAAATAAGAAAAGCCTTCCAGCCGCCGCGCGAACGGCGATTGGAAGGCTTCTTCGGTTTATGCCACGGTCAGTCGGATTACTTCTGGCCGGCGAGCATTTGGCGCAGCACCGTTTGCAGGATGCCGCTGTTGCGGTAGTAGTCGACGTCGACCATCGAGTCCAGGCGGACGACGACCGGGAATTCGAACGACGTGCCGTCTTCGCGTTTGGCGGTGACGGTAATCGTCTGGCCCGGCGTCACGTCGTTGGACAGGCCGTTGATTTCGAACGTTTCGCGGCCGGTGATGCCGAGCGTTTTCCAGCCTTGGCCCGGTTGGAATTGCAGCGGCAGAACGCCCATGCCGACGAGGTTGGAGCGGTGGATCCGTTCGAAGCTTTCGGCGATGACGGCTTTCACGCCCAACAGGAACGTTCCTTTGGCCGCCCAGTCGCGCGAGCTTCCGGTGCCGTATTCTTTGCCGGCGATGACGACCAGGTTCGTGTTGCTCTTCTGGTACTTCATCGATGCGTCGTAGATGGACATCACTTCGTCGGTCGGCAGGTAGGTCGTGACACCGCCTTCCGTGCCCGGAGCCACTTGGTTGCGGATCCGGATGTTCGCGAACGTGCCGCGCATCATGACTTCATGGTTACCGCGGCGGGAGCCGTAGGAGTTGAAGTCTTTCTTGTCGACGCCGTGCTCGGTCAGGTACAGGCCCGCAGGGCTGTCGGCTTTGATGTTGCCGGCCGGGGAGATGTGGTCCGTCGTGACGGAATCGCCGAGCAGCGCCAACACGCGAGCGCCTTTGACATCGTGGATGTCGCCGGCTTGCGTGCCCAGGTTCGAGAAGAACGGCGGGTTGGCGATGTAGGTCGACTTGTCATCCCACTCGTAGATCTCGCCTTTCGGCACGGGGATTTGGTTCCACTGCTCGTTTTGCGTGAAGACGTGCTCGTATTTGCTGCGGAACATTTCCGGGTTGAGCGCCGTCGCGATCGCTTGCTGGATTTCCTCGTTCGTCGGCCAGATGTCCTTCAGGTACACCGGCTGGTTGTTGCCGTCGAAGCCGATCGGGTCGTTGGCCAGGTCGATGTTGACCGTGCCGGCGAGCGCGTAAGCGACGACGAGCGGCGGGGAAGCGAGGTAGTTCGCTTTGACTTGGGCATGGACGCGGCCTTCGAAGTTCCGGTTACCGGACAGGACGGCGGCGACGGTCATGTCGTTCTCGGCGATGGCCAGGCTGACTTCGTCCGGCAGCGGGCCGGAGTTGCCGATACACGTTGCGCAGCCGTAGCCGGCGACGTGGAAGCCGAGTTGCTCCAGGAACGGCAGCAGGCCGGCTTTGGTCAGGTAGTCGGTGACGACGAGCGAACCCGGCGTCAAGGAGCTCTTGACATAGCCCGGTTTCTTCAGGCCGCGCTCGACCGCTTTCTTGGCCACGAGACCCGCGCCCAGCATAACGCTCGGGTTGGAGGTATTCGTACAGCTCGTGATCGCGGCGATGACGACGGCGCCCGTGCCGAAACGGCTGCTTTGGCCGCTCGGGTGTTTGACTTCGACCGTTTCGTCGATTTTGCTGTCGGACAGGCCGTAGCCGCCTTTGTCGATCGGCGTGCGGATGATGTCGTTGAACGCCTTCTTCATGGCGGTCAATTCGACGCGGTCCTGAGGGCGTTTTGGGCCGGCCAAGCTCGGCACGATCGTCGACAGGTCGAGCTCGATGACGTCGGTGAAGACCGGATCCGGCGTTTCGTCCGTGCGGAACATGCCGTTGGCTTTATAGTAGGCTTCGACGAGCTCGATTTGCTTGTCGTCGCGGCCGGTGAGGCGCAGGTAGTTCAGCGTTTCGGAGTCCACCGGGAAGAAACCGATCGTCGCGCCGTATTCCGGCGCCATGTTGGCGACCGTCGCGCGGTCGGCGAGCGTGATGTTCGAAAGTCCGGGGCCGAAAAACTCGACGAATTTGCCGACGACGCCCTTCTTGCGCAGGATTTCGGTAACGGTCAGCGCGAGGTCGGTCGCGGTTGCGCCTTCCGAAAGCTTGCCCGTCAGTTTGAAGCCGATGACTTCCGGCATGACGAAGTACAGCGGCTGGCCGAGCATGCACGCTTCGGCTTCGATGCCGCCGACGCCCCAGCCGACGACGCCCAGACCGTTGATCATGGTCGTGTGGGAGTCGGTGCCGACGAGGGAGTCCGGGAACACTTCGGTAACGCCGTCTTTGTTCTTCTTCGCGGCGACGGAAGCGAGGTACTCCAGGTTGACCTGGTGGACGATACCGGTTGCCGGAGGAACGGCGCGGAAATTATCGAACGCGGTTTGCGCCCAACGCAGGAAGCGGTAGCGTTCCTCGTTGCGCTCGAACTCGATGTCCATGTTGTACTTGAGCGCTTCGGGAGAGCCGAAAGCGTCGACCATGACGGAGTGGTCGATAACGAGATCGACCGGCACGAGCGGGTTGATCCGTTTCGGATCGCCGCCGGCTTGCTTCACGGTGTCGCGCATGGCCGCCAAGTCGACGACGACGGGAACGCCGGTGAAGTCTTGCAGAACGATGCGCGCGGGAATCAAGGGGATTTCCTTGTCTTCGCGGCCTTCGGCCCAAGTGGCCAATTGCTTGATGTGTTCCAGCGTGATGCCGCGGCCGTCGAATTGGCGAACGGCGGCTTCAAGCAGAACTTTCATGGAGAAAGGAAGTTTGGATACGGGGCCCAGGCCTTGTTCTTCCAGAGCCTGCAGACGATAGTACCGGAACGTTTGCCCGGACGACTGCAGGTCGGCTTGGACTTGATACGGTAAGGTGGACAAGTAGTTCAGCCTCCTTGCGGACGATTACGTTGTTTCACTCTGTGAAACACGATTTCATAAAACATTTCCGTATTTCAGTATACTCTCTCGGCCTTGCGCCGTAAAGACTTTTTGCCCATAAGCCTTAGAATCCGCACGCCCGTTCCGTTTCATCCGAATTCCGCTAAAATGGCTTGCCCCGCGCGGTCCGCGTCATGCGCCCGCCCTCCCGCGAATAAGATAAATCGACGCCATCCGAGTTACGCAGCGGGAAGGGGAAAGGGGGAAGGTCCGGTGCCGGAATCGCATAAAAAGCAAGCGGACTGGAAGGAAACTTTGTACGGTTACGTGAATGCGGTGAACGAAGCGGGGCTCCGGGGGGATCCGTCCGCCCTGCGCGCGGTGCCGGACGCTCTCCACCGCAATCGGCTTTCGGCGCGCCTGACGGAAACGGCCAACCGGGAAGCCCTGCTTGGTATCCGCACGGTGCGCAGCGAAGTGCGTGCGCGGATCGAGCGCCATTCCGAAAACGGCAAGGACGTGTGGGCGGACGTCTCGCTTCATTTCGTGCGTTCTTGCGAGCAGCTCGGCGTCACCTGGCAAGAGGAACGCGTCGATCGGGAGAGGCTCCGTTTCGTTTCCGCCGGCAAAGAGTGGAGGCTCGATGCGGCGGAGCCGCTGGCGATTGAAGGGCGGTTCCGTGCGGTCGTCCCGCAGCCGGATGACGAGCTGGAAGATTTATTTGAGCGAAGGGACGCGATGCCATCCGTTCCTTATATTAATATGAACCCTCGCGGGCGCTTTCAGTCGAGGGTGTATGCGGGGCCGGGGGCGGACGGGGCCTACGGTTACGATCCTTACCGGAGGGGCATCCCGTATCGCCGTGCCGAGGCCGTCGCGTATGCCGAGAGATGGTGGAATGACCCGAATCCCGCCTACCATAATTTCGAAGTAAACTGCACGAACTACGTGTCCCAGTGCATCTTTGCAGGCCATGCGCCTATGAACTATACTGGGAGAAGGGAAACGGGCTGGTGGTACCAAGGCATGTCGAACGGCCGCGAAATGTGGAGTTTCAGCTGGGCCGTGGCCGACAGCCTGCAGCGGTATTTGGGGCATCCCAGAAGCAGCGGTCTCCGCGCGGAAGCGTTGGGTTCTCCCGACGGCCTGCAGCTCGGGGACGTGATTTGTTACGATTGGGACGGTTCCGGACGGTTCGGCCACAATACGATCGTGACCGCGTTCGCGCCGGACGGATCGCCGCTGGTCAACGCCAATACGGTCGCGAGCCGCCACCGCTACTGGGACTACCGGGATTCATACGCATATACCAGCAGAACCAGGTACCGTTTTTTCCACATCCACGACGAGTTTTAAGCGACGTTTTAAGCGATCAAGCAACGGGTATGGGTATGTTATCCAGAAGACAGGCATACGGAGGTAAGTCATGGGGAACAAAATCCGCGTCGGCCTCGTATACGGAGGACGATCGGGAGAGCATGAAGTGTCGCTGCAGACCGCGCTGGCGGTTTTGAAGGCTTTCGATTACGGAAAATACGAACTGATTCCTTTTTATATCACGCATTCGGGACAATGGCGCTCGGGACCGTTGCTGCAGGCGCCTCCGGCGGCGGTGGCGGAGCTGCAATTCGGCGGAGGGGCTGCTGATGGCGAGGCCGGCGCGGGCGCGGGGTATGCGCTTCAGCCGGTGCTTCGCGGCATGTCGGAGAGCATGCTCGCCGAAGGCGAAGGGGCTGCGGGCGACGGGAAACCCGTCGACGTCATGTTCCCGCTGCTGCACGGCACGTTCGGGGAAGACGGGACGATCCAGGGTCTGTTCGAGATGGCCGGGCTGCCGTACGTCGGGGCGGGCGTTCTCGCTTCGGCGGTCGGGATGGACAAGGTCGCGATGAAAACGATGTTCGCGCAAGCCGGACTGCCCCAAGTTGGGTACCGCCACTTTACCCGGTTCGGCTGGAAACAAGACCGCGAGGCACGCTTGGACGAAATCGAGGAGCTCGGCTACCCGTGCTTTGTCAAGCCGGCCAACCTCGGCTCCAGCGTCGGCGTCTCCAAAGCGCGCAACCGCGATGAGCTGGCGGCCGCGATCGAAGAAGCGCTGCGGTTCGACCGCAAAGTCATCGTCGAGGAATTCGTCGACGCTCGGGAGATCGAGGTCAGCGTGCTCGGCAACGACGAGCCCCGCGCTTCGGTCCCCGGCGAGATCCGCAGCTCCAATGAATTCTACGATTACAAAGCCAAGTACATCGACGGCAAGTCGGAGATGGAAATCCCGGCGAACCTGTCGCAGGAGGTTGTTGATGCGGTTCGCTCGATGGCCGTGCGCGCCTTCTTGGCGATCGACGGCTCCGGCCTGTGCCGCGCCGACTTCTTCCTCCGCCGCAGCGACGGCGCGTTGTTCATCAACGAGGTGAACACGATGCCCGGCTTCACGCCGTACAGCATGTACCCGCTGATGTGGAAGGAAACCGGCGTCTCGTACCAGGAGCTGCTCGACACGCTCATCCGTTTGGCGCTCGAGCGCTACGAGGAGAAGCAGTCGATCGACTACGGCGGCGGGAATTAAGGGTGTTTGATCAAAGAGCGGCAGCTTATGCCGCTCTTTTTCTTTGGTTAGTGGTTAGTGACACGCAGTACCCCGCAAGCCCCGCCCTTCCTTTTCCCCGCGCCGCCAGCTTATAATGGTCAAAATAACTGTTGGAGGGATCGCCATGGGCTTCCAGACGGAGTTCAATTCGGTGTGCAAATTCAAATCGGACCGCGAGCTTTACGAGCTGCTCGAATACGGCCGCGGCAAAATGGTCAAAAAACACTTCCGCGTTTTCCCGACCGGCCAAAAAGTGATCGCCTACGCGCCGGACAACCGGGCGGTCGCCATCGTCCGCATCGTCGCTTCGATCGCGGAAATCAACTTCGCCGGCGAAGAAGTGACCGAAGTGGAAATGGAGCTTATCCGCAAGCTGACCGACGAAGAGGCGCGGGTGCAAACGGCTTTGGCGCATGAAATGTTTTTCGGAGACCAAAAGTAAACCGTAGCCGCGAAACATCCCCCTGCATGAGCGGCACCTACCTAACCATGAGCCCGAAATGCGAAAGGGGATCCGACCGCCATGATCGTCCGCTTCGGTTACGTCGCCATGTCCGTGCAGTTGGAAAACGCGTCGCCTTCCCGCACGATGACGATGGCGACGTTCTCCAAGCTGCCCGACCGGGAAGCCGGTTTGCGCCGCCTTGAGCAAATTGCCCGGGAAAACCTTCACAACACGATGCGCCTGCTGAAGCACAACCGCTACATGGACGTCCATGTTTACCGGCTGACGTCCAAACTCATTCCGCTCGCCACGCACCAGGATATGAGCGACTGGGACCCCTATACGCCGCTGGCCGACGACTTCGCGGAGGTAGGGGCTTTCGCGCTCGAACACGGCATCCGGCTTTCGTTCCATCCCGACCATTTTACGGTGCTGAGCACGCCCCGTCCCGAGGTGTACGCGAACTCGGTCCGCGATCTCCGCCACCATGTGAAAATGCTCGAAATGATGGGGCTGGACGAGAAGGCGACCTGCAATATCCACGTCGGAGGCACTTACGGGGATAAGGAAGCCGCCGGCCAGCGTTTTATCAAGCAATTCAACGAAATCGAAGAGCACATCACCCGCCGGATTACCCTCGAAAACGACGACAAAACCTTCACCGCCGCCGAGACGCTCGACATTTGCGAGCAAGTGGGCGCTCCTATGGTGCTGGACCTTCACCATCACGCGGTCAACAATCCGGACAACGATCGTCCGGAAGAGCTATGGCCTCGGATTCTCAAGACATGGGAGCGGAACTACGGCCACTCCTTGCCGCCCAAAATGCACATCTCCAGCCCCAAAAGCGAAAGCGACCCCCGCGGACACGCGGACCATGTCGACTCCGGACCCCTTGTGAGCTTCCTGCTAGACATCGCCCCGGAAACGCCCGCCATCGACGTGATGATCGAAGCCAAACGCAAGGATGAAGCGCTGCTGCGCCTCATGGACGACATGCGCGCGCTGGAGTCCAAAGGCGCTCCGATCACCGTCACGGGAGGGGCGAGCATCGAGGTTCAGCCTCGCGGATAACGGTTGCAATCCCGTTCCAAATGCGTTACGTTGGACAAGTAGGCGGCCGATGGCAAAAATGGGAGCCGTTTCATTCCGTTAGAGGAGGAATCACGAGAGATGGACGGATTGCTGCAAGGCAAGAACATCGTGGTCATGGGCGTGGCGAACGAACGGAGCATCGCGTGGGCGATCGCGCAGTCGCTGGCATCCCAAGGCGCGCGCTTGGTATTTACATACGAGAGCGAGCGGGTCGAAGAACGCGTGAAAAAACTCGCGGACACGATTCCCGGCTCTATCACGCTTCTCTGCAACGTGACGTCCGACGAGGATATCGAATCGCTCGCCGCCCGCCTGAAAGACGAGATCGGCGTGCTGCACGGCATCGCGCACTGCATCGCTTTCGCCAAGGCAGAGGAGCTGGACGGCGCTTACGTCAACACCTCCCGTGCCGGTTTCGCCCTTGCGCACGACATCAGCGTTTACTCCCTGACGGCAGTCGTTCAGCGGCTGTATCCTCTCATGACCGAGGGCGGCAGCATCGTCACGATGACCTATCTCGGCGCGGAACGCGCCCTTCCGAACTACAACGTCATGGGCGTGGCCAAAGCCGCGCTGGAAGCTTCCGTCCGCTATATCGCGGCGGATTTGGGGCAGCATAACGTCCGGATCAACGCGATTTCCGCCGGTCCGATCCGCACGCTGGCCGCCAAAGGCATCGCCGGATTCAATACGATTTTGCGGCAGGTCGAAGAGAAAGCCCCGCTGCGGCGCACGACGGAGGCGGCCGAGGTCGGCGACACGGCCCTGTTCCTGATGAGCCATTGGGCGCGCGGCATTACGGGTGAAGTCATTTACGTGGACAACGGCTATAATATCGTAGGCATTTGATTTCTTCCTTCAGGGGACGAGAAGAGACAGCAGCCTTTCGGCTCGCTGTTTTTTTTCGTGGGAAAGCCGCTTCCCGGCGTCCGGCTCCCGCATAAGGATGTGTAAAAGGAGGTTTCCGATGAAACGGATAATGGTTACCGGCAGCGCGGGATTCATCGGTTACCACACGGCGGCGCGGCTCCTTCGGGACGGGCACGAGGTTGTCGGAATCGACAATCTGAACGCCTATTACGACGTCGGTCTCAAGCAAGCCAGGCTGCAGCGGCTGATCGACCAGTCGCCGGACGCATTTACGTTCGAACGAATATCGATTGCGGACCGGCAGCAAATGGAGCGGGTATTCAAGGAACACCGGCCGACGCACGTCATTCATATGGCTGCGCAAGCCGGGGTGAGGCACAGCTTGAAAGAGCCGCATGAGTACGCGGAGTCCAACCTGGTCGGTTTCCTGAACGTTTTGGAAAGCTGCCGCAGCCATTCCATTCGCCATCTGCTGTTTGCTTCCTCGAGCTCGGTATACGGATCGAACGAGAATTTGCCCTATTCCGAGCATCACTCGGCGGAACATCCTCTCAGCTTGTACGCAGCCACGAAAAAAGCGAACGAAATGATGGCCCATTCCTACGCTCATCTGTACGGCATTCCTTCCACCGGTCTGCGTTTTTTCACGGTTTACGGCCCATGGGGGAGACCGGACATGGCCTACTACTCCTTCGCCCGAGCGATCGTGGAAGGCAGACCGATCCAAGTCTACAACCAGGGCCGAATGAAGCGGGACTTCACGTACATCGACGATATCGTGGAAGGCATCGTTCGGCTGTTGGACCGTCCTGCCGTACCGGATCCCGATTGGGATGCCGAGCGTCCGGATCCAGCCGTCAGCAGCGCGCCTTACCGCATTTATAATATCGGGAACCATGAGCCGGTCCCTCTGCTGGATTTCATCTCGATATTGGAAAAAGAACTGGGAATGCCCGCCGTTAAAGAGTTTCTGGATATGCAAAGCGGAGATGTCGTGGAAACGTTCGCGGATACGGCGGACTTGCGGAGGGATGTCGGGTTTGCGCCCAGCACGCCGCTGGAGATCGGATTGGCCCGTTTCGCGGAGTGGTTTAAAACTTATCATTCGGTCGGCAAGGAGGCAGGCAAGTGAAAAGGATCGCGATCCTGGGCACGGGATACGTCGGCTTGGTAAGCGGAGCCTGCCTCGCGGAGCTTGGCCATTCGGTCGTATGCTGCGACACCGACACCTCCAAAATCGCCTCTTTGCAGGCCGGCGCCCTCCCGTTTTACGAGCCGGGTTTGCCGGAACTGCTGAGCCGGAACGCCGCTAACGGGCGACTAACCTTCACGGCCGACCCATCACAGGCGGCGGCTCAAGCGGAGCTGATCTTCATCGCGGTCGGCACGCCGATGGGACCGGGCGGCGATGCCGACGTTTCGTCCGTGCTCGCGGCGGCTTCGTCGATCGGACAAGCTCTCCGGCCGGACGCCGTCGTAGCTGTTAAAAGCACGGTTCCCGCGGGGACGACGCGTCTCGTGCGCGATACGATCGCGGCGCAAACAACGCATCCCTTCGAAGCAGCGTGCAACCCCGAATTCTTACGGGAAGGAACCGCCGTTTCGGATTTCACGCGGGCGGAACGGATCGTCATCGGCACCGCCAGCTCACGCGCCGGAGACGTTTTGGAGGCACTTTACGCTCCGCTTGGAATTCCTATCGTCCGCACCGGATGGGAAACGGCGGAACTGATGAAATACGCCAGTAACGCTTTTCTCGCCATGAAAATCTCCTTCATCAATAATATGGCCCAGTTGTGCGAAGCCACGGGAGCGGATGTCACTGAGCTCGCATATGGCGTGGGGCTGGATACCCGAATCGGGACGAAGCATTTTTCGGCGGGGATCGGCTACGGGGGCTCCTGCTTTCCTAAGGATGTACAAGCCCTGCTCCACATGGCGGAGTCTGCGGGTCACGATTTTGAGCTGTTGAAGCCGGTCATCCGAACAAACCGGATGCAGCCCTTGCGCTTCGCGGAAAAAGTGAAGGCGACGCTCGGCAGCCTCAAAGGCTTGAAACTGGCCGTGCTCGGCTTGTCCTTCAAGGCCGGAACCGACGATATGCGCTCGGCGCCCTCCATTCCGATTATTCGATTTCTGTTAAGCGAGGGGGCCGCCGTTCGGGCTTACGATCCGCAAGCGACCCGGAAAGCGAAGCTGGAGCTGGGAGACGGCCCTGTGTACACGGATGACCTGCGCCAAGCGGTTGAGGGCTCCGATGCCTGCCTAGTGGTCACGGAATGGCCGGAAATCGCGACTTTGGATTTGCCGAGCCTTCGCAGTTGGGTGCGAAGGCCGATCCTCTTCGACGGCCGGAACCTGTTTTCCCCCGCGGCCATGGACGAAGCCGGGTTCGATTACTACTCCATCGGGCGTCCGCCCGTGCTGGCGGCGCGTTGAACTGGCCGGGCCCCCGTGTTATGTTTAAAAGGATAACAGTCGTACGGGAGCGCTGCGCATGTGGTTGAGTTTGCTTGTATTGTTCATCATCGGAATCGTGGCGGCCGTGTTCGGCAGTATCGTCGGATTGGGCGGAGGGATCATCACCGTACCGGTGCTCGTCCTGATGGGGCCATCCCTTCTCGGTGAACCGGTGACGACCCAGACGGCGGTCGGCACTTCGCTTGCGGTGCTCATCTTCACCGCATTGTCCGCCACGTGGACATACCGCCGGCAAGGAAAAGTCGATTTTCGAAGCGGCTGGTTATTTTTCATCACGAGCGGGCCGGCGGCGATGGTCGGGGCTTTGCTGACCAACTCGATTCCGCAAGGTCCTTTTCAACTCTCGTTCGGCATTTTCATGTTCGTCATGTTTGCTCTGATGGTCGCCCGCGAGAGAATGAAACCCCTGAACATCGACTGGAAGATCAAAAGGAAGTTCACGGACGGCGCCGGAAATGTTTACGAATACGGCTATAACCTGCAGCTTGCCTTGCTGATCGGACTCGGAGTCGGCATGGCGTCCGGACTGTTCGGCATCGGCGGCGGCTCGCTGTTCGTGCCTCTCATGGTGCTGCTGTTCCGGTTTCCGCCCCACGTCGCCACGGCAACCTCGATGTTCGTTATTATGCTGTCTTCCGTTCTCGGATCGGGCGTTCACGTCTGGCACGGCAACGTGGATTGGAGGCTGTTCGCGGCGCTGGCGCCCGGCGCCTTGGTCGGCGGACGAGCGGGAGCCGTCATCGCATCCAGGCTCAGCGGCCGTCAACTGATGTGGATCCTCCGCGTCACGCTGCTGGCAATGGCCGTCTACCTCATCATTAAGGGCATTCGCGAAATGTAAGAAAAGGCGAACAACCGCGCAACCGGACTCTGCGGTTTTCGTATAAGCTAGAGGTAATGCGATTACGAATTCATAGCTGAAAATCATTGAATCGATCTGAGGGATGCCAATTGGACGAGAACCGCCCGGAGAGCATCGTCGGCGGCAAAAGCTTTACCGCGGTCGCCATCAACTGCGCGGCCAAGGCCGGAGAATGGATCAAAAGCAAAAGCGGCAATTTCAGCCAGCTCGATACGAAATATTCGCAGCATGATCTGGTAACGGAAGTGGATAAGGGATGCGAGCGGCTGATCCGGAACTTGATCGCAACCCACTTTCCCCACCACGCCTTCCTGGGCGAAGAGGGCGTCGAGCCGGGCCCCGAAGCTTCCGCGAAAGCGCTGGAACAGGCGTCCGGGGCCGAATACCTGTGGATCGTGGATCCGATCGACGGAACCACGAACTACGTTCACGGTTTCCCGTTTTACTCGGTGTCCATCGCGCTTGCGCATCGCGGCCAAGTGATCGTGGGCGTCATTTACGATCCGGTGCGCGATGAGCTGTTCCTTGCGGAGCGGGGCAAAGGCGCCTACGTACATGGCCGCTTGATGCAGGTGTCCAAGGAAACGTCGCTATCGCAAAGCCTGGTCGCCACCGGCTTCCCGGCGGACCATCTGCAGGCGCTGCCGGCGAACATGGCGGGCATTCAGGCCATGGCGCCGAAGGTTCGGAATCTGCGCGTAGCGGGTTCCGCCGCTTTGCAGTTGGCTTATGTAGCCGCGGGGCGGCTCAGCGGCTTCTGGGAAATCGGGCTGAGCGCATGGGATATCGCGGCCGGTTCGCTGCTCGTGGAGGAATCCGGCGGACGGATTACGGATACGCAAGGCGAACCGTACCATCTCGGGGTCCGCAATGTCGCTGCGAGCAACGGAAAGATTCACGAAGAGTTGATCGGAGCGCTCCCTTCCCGCTAAAATTCATTGTCGAAAATAAAGAGAACACGGCGACCCATGAGAGATTAGGCGCTTGTGTTCTTTTTGTTTGTCGAATGCCTTGTTGAGGGTGAGGTCGGTTGGTATAATCCGGGTTGAAAACGGTTTCCGAATTTAGAACCGAAAGGTGCATCGGCTTGAATATTTCTGACGTCGCCAGGAAGGCGGGAGTCTCGAAGTCCACTGTCTCTAAAGTTATGAACCACTATAAAGGGGTGAGTGAGGAGACCAAGCAGAAGGTGCTTGCCGCAGTCGAGGGCTCGACCTATACACCGAATGTTTTCGCGAAAAGCCTAACGACCGGAAAATCGAACTTGATCGGCTTGTTCATGTCGGACGACTTGCTGGAGTCTTTCATTACTCACATCTACTGGAGCGAGGTCGTTTCCGGCATCCGGGAAGCTCTCGTGAAGGAAAAATACCACGTCCTCATGTTCGCCGCCAGCCCGGACGAAGATTTCCTGAAGCATGCGACCGAATATCGCGTCGACGGCGTCATCATGCTGGGGGATTATCCGCAGCCCGCGATCGTCCAGAGCCTGCTCGACAGCGGCGTACCGTGCATCGTTTTCGATCGGAATTTGGCCGGCAGACGGACGGGTTACGTTTCATCGGACGACGAAGGCGGCGCCATCATGGCCGTTCGGCACTTGCTCGAAGAGGGGCGAACGAAAATCGCCCACATCTCAGGACCGGGCTGGAGCTACGAGTCCGCCAAACGCCTCGAAACGTACAAACATACTTTGGCAGAAGCCGGACTTCCGGTCCTGCCTGAATATATCCTTGAAGGTGAATACTCCGTGGACAGCGGCATCGCCGAAGGGCATCGCCTGCTTTCCCTTCAGAACCCGCCGGATGCCGTTTTCTGCGCGGCGGATACGATTGCCGCCGGAGTCATTCAAGCGGCTAAAGAACGCCAAGTCAAAGTGCCCGAGCAGCTTATGGTCGTAGGATACGACGACCTCCCTTTGTGCGAGTATGTAAATCCTACGTTAACTTCGATCCGGCAGGAACGCAGGTGGATGGGGAAAATTGCGGCGGAGGCGGTTCTGGAGATGATCGCAAATCCGGATTCGGAGCCGGCTGATCATCGAACGCAAGTCACCCTAATACCGAGAGGCTCCACAGGAAAACCGTGAGCGAGAAACTTCGAAAGGGTAATACTGAAAGGAGAGTGGATGGGCTTTGCACCATCCTGCCAGGATGAGGGGGCGATGAAAAATGGAACGCGAACGCAAGCAAGAAAGCGAAGCGGAAAGGCTGCTGGCGGAACGGTTGATCGGCGGGGAGACGGAGCATGAAGATCCCGGCAAAGAAGCCGTGAGGAAGCTGCCTCCGCGTTGGGAAATCCGCATCCAGACGGAAAGGGATCCGATCGCGGAAGAGACGGAATTATACCGCTCCATGGCCAAGGAAGTCGACGATCGTTACGACCGCAAGCCGGGACAAGATCCGAATGCCACGTAAACGACTCGCGCGTCCCGCTTGATGATTGAACCCCGTATCCGACGTTTATTAACAATTAATCGAGGAACGGGTCAACATGCAAGGAGGGAGTGGCATGAATTACTCGCTGAACAGCTGGTCTTTTGAACGATACTTAGGTCCTCTTCGTCTCATTGAATGGGACGATAAGCAAAAACGGCAGGTCGTGACGACGGAGACGATGCCCGAAGAAACGAGTCTGCTCGGATTGTTGGTGAGAATGGGCTCTAACGCCTATCATTCCTTGGAGCTTGCCTATGTCCATCTAAAATCGCGTAACGACCAAACGCTGCGCGATATCCGCCATGTTGCGGAAGTATCCAAGGTGGAGCTGGCCTCGCTGCTTCTCGACTTCGGGGATTTATCCAGCGCGGATCCGCAGCGGAGAACCGCCGAGCTGGAGCTGTATCGCAAATGGATCGAATCCGCGGCCCAAGCCGGTTTCAGCCGCGTCCGCATTCCCGCCGGCGACAGCTCTCCCGATGACCGGGCCGCTTTGATCCGTGCGGCTGCAGGCCTCTCGGAGTTGGCCGTTTACGCGGCGGATGCGGGCATTCGGGTCGTCACCGAAAACCTTGGCGGCCTGCTGTCCAATTCCGAAAACTGTTTGAGGCTCATCGACTTGTGCCAAGGGAAAGTAGGCTTCACCGCCGACTTTGGTAATTTTGACCGCAATAAATATGATCAACTGCAAGAAGTGATTCCCATCGCCGAGACGGTTCATGCCAAAGCCAGGTTGGACGCTCAAGGCCGCATCGACGAAGTCGATTTCAAAAAGTGCCTCGAGATCTGCCGGGAAGCCGAGTTCAGCGGTCCTTTTTCTCTGACGTATTTAGGTCGCGAAGACCCTTGGGAAAAAATGAACGTCATGCGCACGCTCTCCGAAGCTCTCCCCACCATGTCGTCGCCGATGGACACCATAAAATAACGGCAGGCGTATTCACCCCGTAGCGGACACCAAGCTCAAAGGAGCGTCCTCTACGGGGTTTCGCCGTTTTTATCTCTTCTAGGGGCTATTACTGGCGTGAGTGCTTCCTTATCTTTTCGAGGTGCACCCTCCTCTTTTTCCCCCTAACCGTGGGTATCCCCTCCGCTCAGAATGCTTGATGGATAAGGCTTCTCGAGTTTTGGAAATCACGTTTTCTTGGCGAGATAAGCTCATAATACTCGAATATTTCCAATGTACGGCCCGGAAAGGGCTGATTTTTTACTTTTCAAAGATTTGAATGACTCCCTGTCCGACTGGGATATCCCGTTCGATCAGGAAAGATAACGAGTTAATAGCGTTCATTATTTAGAGAAAAGTTCAATAATCATACAGCTGCGAAGCCAAAATGGGCTTGTTTTCTAAGATTCGACCGTCGTCTTGAGGTCGTAGTATTCCTCTTATGGATAAGATCAGGATAAGATATCCGGGGAGTAACCAAGCTCCACTTCAACAATTTATCGAAAAAGACATTTTGACGCTCGGGGAAACGAAAACAATACTGATCTAAATACGCTTGGAGATGCTTCTCCCCGACGCCTCCCGAATATACGCCGTTGATCCACGCTCGAGCATGGTGCAATTGCAGGGTGAACTCAGGGCTCCTGTCCGATCCGTAAAATTCAGGAACGACGACAGGGTGAACTGTTTTGGAATCTACAGACTCCTTCACGAACGTTCGGATGACGTCGGGGTTGACCCTGTTTCTCTCGATTTCGCATTCCGCGATTTTACGGATCCGCAGATCCGTGAAATTCCCATCTTCGCTGATGGTTGCGGCGGCTAAGACCGGTTGCCGCCAAATTTTCAGAAATTGAGCCGTCGTCCGATCCACTCTCCTGTAATGGGAAGGCTGGATCCGGACGAGACCGGTCAGAAGCTCCTTGGTTTCCGCGTTCCCCATCGCATGGCGTATTTTATGGCAAATCAGCCAGGCTGTTTTGTAGGTGACCTCGAGAATTCGCGAAATTTCTTTCGCGCTATATCCAGACGGAAGCACATGTAAAATCAAGGCATGCATCCACTTCATCAGCGAAGTGCGGCTGCCTTCCATGATGGTTCCGGCGATGACGGTCGTTTGATGCCGGCATTCGACACACTCAAAAAGCGTCAACCTTCTCGTGCGAATGGAGTAAGCCCGCGAATGCCGGCAAACCGGGCAAACGAAACCGTTTGGCCATTTAGCCTCGAATAGGGCTTGTTCGCAAGCCTTTTCCGTGTCGAAACGGCGGCAGAACTCATTGTATGCCGGATGGTATTTCGGAGCCAGCACGATAGTTCCCCCAATCCCACACGAGAAATTGTTACATCCATTTTACCAAACATATGTTCGCTTTTCAATTAAATGATTCTATTATTTTACATCTCGCGAAAATTCGTTCTGACTGACTGGGATATCCCGTTCGATCAGAAAGGGAGACGGAGGCTGGCATGCCAAACAACGGAATTTGGGCAATTTGAACGCATAAAAATCCCTCTTCCGGAGGGAAGAGGGAGGGTGATGGTTGTATATGGTTGTACTTCCTCTGAGCGAAGGGGATACCCAAGGTCAAGGCAAAAATGAGATAGTGGCACGCCCAAACGGGGACGTTCCTCAGCTTGCACGAAACTTACTTGGACATCTCACGGAAACTGGCCTCGGCAGCCTCGATCGTCATCTCGATGTCGGCATCCGTATGGGCGGTCGTCAAAAACCAGGCTTCGTACTTGCTGGGAGCCAGGTAAACCCCGCGTTCGAGCATCAGACGGAAAAAGCGAGCGAACGCCTCGCCGTCGGTATCCTGGGCTTCGTCGTAATTCGTGACGGGATGCGAGCAAAAATGGGTGGATAGTGCGCCGACGATACGGTTAATGGTTAGAGGCACGCCATGACGGTCTGCGGATGCCTGTAAGCCTTCCGCTAACCGCGAAGCCTGAGCGTCCATCCGATCGTATACGCCCGGCTCGCGAAGTACTTCCAGGCAGGCCAGTCCTGCGAGAATGGAGGCGGGATTGCCCGCCATCGTTCCGGCCTGATAAGCGGGACCGAGAGGAGCGACACGGTCCATCACTTCGGCTCTGCCGCCATAAGCCCCGATCGGGAGGCCACCGCCGATGATTTTGCCCAACGCCGTCAAGTCGGGGCGAATGGCCTCGTGGTCGGGGAAAGCGCTGAATGTCTGAGCGGATCCGTAATGGAAGCGGAACGCGCTGATGACCTCGTCGTAGATGACGAGGGCACCGGCTTCGCGTGCCATGCGGCACAAGCCTTCCAAGAAGCCGGGCTGCGGCATCACCATGCCGAAATTGCCGACAATCGGCTCGACCATGACGGCGGCCACTTCGTCTCCCCAACGTTCCAGAGCGGCACGCAAACCGTCGAGGTCGTTGAACGGGACAGTAATCACTTCGTTTGCGATGCTGCCGGGAACTCCGGCGCTGTCGGGAATGCCCAGCGTGGAGGGGCCGGACCCTGCCGCGACCAGCACGAGATCGGAGTGGCCATGGTAGCAGCCTGCGAATTTGACGATTTTGGTCCGTTCCGTCGCGGCGCGCGCGACGCGGATCGTCGTCATGACGGCTTCGGTGCCGGAATTGACGAATCTGACTTTATCCATTGACGGGATGGCGGCTTTCAGCGTCTCTGCCAGCCGGACCTCGTGTTCCGTTGGCGTTCCGTACAACGTCCCGGACTCGGCGGCCCGGATGATGGCCTTCGTCACATGAGGATGGGCGTGGCCCGTGATGATGGGGCCGAAAGCCATCAGATAGTCGAGGTATTTGTTGCCGTCGACGTCCCAGAAGTAGGCGCCGTTCGCGCGTTCCACGAACACCGGTGCGCCGCCCCCTACCGCTTTGAACGAGCGGGAGGGGCTGTTCACGCCACCGACGATGTGTCGCTGCGCTTCTTCGTAAAGTCTTTCGGATTGTGTTCGTAACAGCATGCTTCCTTGTCCTTCCTTTAATTACGGATTAAGCGGAGCCGCGGCCTCTGCTTTCGAAGTCGAAGACGGCGAGGGAGAAGGTGACGACGTCGCGGAGTCCTGGGCAAGCGTCGCTTGCACGTACCCTTTGAGGGCGTCGGTGTCTTTGATTCCGATGACGGAAGATCCTCCCACGCTTTCTTCTGCCACCAGCTCCATCGGCGGGATCTGAGCGGAGCCGGCTTGATGCGATTTGTAGCCGAGCGTCGCCAGCCGGATCATGTCGTCCGCCGACATGTTCGTTTCCACGTAAGGAGTCATTTTCGACAAGATATCGGGCAGCCGGATGATGTTCCAGCCGGACTTCAATTTGTCCGCGACGGCTTTCAGGAAATTCCGCTGCCGCTCGGTCCGCGTGAAATCGCTCATGGCGTCGTGGCGGAACCGGACATATTGCAGGGCTTGTTCCCCGTTCAGGTGCTGCTGGCCCTTTTTCAGGTCGATATCGTATTGATGATCGTCCGCCGCGCTGCTGTATTTCATGTCTTTTTCGACGTAAAAATCGATGCCGCCGATCGCGTCAACGAGCTTGATAAATCCTTGGAAATCGACGTATGCGTAATACTGGATGTTCAGGCCGAGCAGGTTGCCGACGGTTTTCATCGCGAGATCGGGACCGCCGAGCGTGATGGCCGTGTTGATGCGGCCCTTGCGGTGGTCCGGAATGTCGACGTACGTATCCCGCAGGACGGAGAAGAGATGGACCTTCTTCGTGCTCGGATCGAAAGAGGCAACCATGATGGAGTCGGATCTGGCGATTTCGCCTTCCTTCAACCCGCGTTCGTCTCCGCCCAGCAGAAGCACGTTGACCCGTTCGGAGCCGGTCCATTCGAGAGGCTGGTATTCCGGCTTTTGCTCGAATTGGCCGAAGCGGGATTCTTCTTTGGGTTTGCTCATTTGATCGAGTTGATGATACGTCTGATACATTTTCCAGCCTGCAAAGCCGATCACCGCCACCACGAGAGTCAGCGTGCAGGTTAATATCCACTTCCACTTTTTGCGCATCGGTGTCTTCCTTTCCGGTATGTTCATAACGTTTACGCTTATGAGTTCGTGCGGTAAGATAACATATTATAAAATTATAAAGTTTCATTACTCGGCGAAGCAAGTCGCCGAACGGGAGGACGGCCATGCTGGCGATCGACGTTTCCGATTTACGGAAACAATTCAAAGTGCAAAAAAACCGCGAAGGCGTCAAAGGCGCCTTGAAAGACCTGTTCCGGCGGGAACATACGGAAGTGACCGCCGTGAAGGATATCAGCTTTCAGATTCCGCAAGGGGAAATATGTGGCTACATCGGAGAGAACGGCGCCGGCAAGTCGACGACGATCAAAATGCTCACGGGCATCCTCGTCCCGACGTCCGGCAAGCTTCAGGTGAACGGCTACGTTCCCTATAAGGAACGGGAAGAGTTCGTCCGCGGCATCGGGGTCGTGTTCGGCCAGCGAAGCCAGTTGTGGTGGGATATCGGCGTTATCGAGTCATTCCGCCTCCTTCGCAAGGTGTACGGCGTCAGCGAAGCCGATTTCCGTAACCGGCTGGACGAGCTGGTCGAAACGTTGCAGCTCCAGGATCTGCTGAACCGTCCGGTACGAAAGCTCAGCTTGGGACAGCGGATGAGATGCGAACTCGTCGCCGCGCTGCTTCACCAGCCGTCTATTCTGTTCCTGGATGAGCCGACGATCGGACTGGACATCGTGGTCAAAACCGAAATCCGCGAGTTCCTGAAAAAGATTAACCGAGAGCATGGTACAACCATTCTACTCACGACTCACGATTTGCAGGACATCGAAGCGCTGTGCTCGCGCGTTATCATGCTTGACGACGGCCGGATCATCTACGACGGGGGATTGGACGAGCTGAAGGACCGGTGGGGCAAAGGCCGCGAAGTGCAGTTCCAATTCAACGATTCGTTTACGCTCGCCGATTTGTCGCTCCTGACGGAGGGACTTCAGGTACGATGGTCCAAAGAAAACGAGCTGACAGCCAAAGTCTGGATCCCACGCGATTTGAACGTGTCCGAAGTGCTTTCGCGTGTAGTAGGGGCGAAGGATATCAGCGACATCAAGATTTTCGAAACGAACACGGACGAAATCGTGCGGGAGATTTACCAGTCGGGCAGCGCCGAAAAGCCGGCCGAGCCCGCAAGCGAGGCAACGCCGGCCGGGAGCGTGATTTCGTGAATTCCGCTTATCTCGACCTGATTCGTATCCGTTTCCTCATGATGCTCGCGTACCGGGTGAATTACTACAGCGGCATCATTATTTATGCCATCAACATCGGCGCGTATTACTTCACGTGGAAAGCGATCTACGGAAACGCCGAAACCCTTGCCGGCTTCACCATCGGCCAAATGACGACTTACGTTGCCGTTTCGTGGATGGCCCGGGCTTTTTATTTCAACAATCTGGACCGCGAAATCGCGAACGACATCCGCGACGGCAGCGTGGCGGTGCAGATGACGCGGCCTTATAACTATTTGCTGGTCAAAATGATGCAGGGCTTCGGCGAGGGACTGTTCCGCATCTCGCTGTTCATGCTGCCGGGGATGATCGTCGTGTCGTTGATCTTCCCGGTTCAGCTGCCGACCGATCCGTTCAGATGGGTGCTTTTCTTCGTGATGATCTGGTTCAGTTTCCTGATCAATTCGCAGCTCAACATTTTGACGGGCTTGTTCGCGTTCTTCGTGGAAAACAACGAAGGGCTCATGCGCATGAAACGCGTCGCGGTCGACTTGTTCTCCGGCGTCATCATTCCGGTCGCCTTCTTCCCGCTCTGGGCGAAAACGGTACTGGAATGGACGCCGTTTCCGGCGATTACGTACTTGCCGAGCTCCGTATTTACCGGCCGGATGTCCGGTGCGGAAGCTTGGCAGGCGCTGCTCATCCAGGTCATTTGGTTTGCCGTATTAATCGTGCCCATCCTGGCCATGTGGCGCGCATCCAGACGCCGCTTGTTCGTGCAGGGAGGTTGATTCGCGTGAGCAAATGGGCATACAACGTATCGCTGTTCAAGGAGTATTTGGGCAACTACATTAAAACAAGGCTGACGTACCGCGCCGATTTCTGGGTGGAGGTCATGTCGGACCTGCTGTTCTCGGCGATGAACCTGGTGTTCATTTTCGTCGTGTTCCAGCATACGCCGTCGCTGGCGGGTTGGAGCGAAGCGGAGGTCGTTTTCGTCTACGGGTATTTCATGATCCCTTACGGCGTTTTCGGCACGTTCTTTAATTTATGGAATTTCAGCGAACGCTATATCGTCAAAGGGGAAATGGACCGCGTACTCACGCGGCCGGCCCACTCGCTGGCGCAGATCATGCTGGAGAACGTCGACCCTCCTTCGATGATCGGATCTTTCGTGGGCCTCGCCATCATGGGCTCCGCTTGGACCTCGCTGGGGCTGCCGTTCCATTGGTACGATCCGCTGGTGCTGATCGTGATGGTCATCGGCTCCGTGCTGGTTTACGCCGGACTGTATACGTCGCTGGCTGCGATTTCGTTTTACTCGGACGCCCCGACGGGTATCGTTCCGCTTATGTTCAACATCCAGAACTACGGCCGTTATCCGATCCAGATTTACAACAAAGGGATCCGGTTTTTGCTGACCTGGCTGCTGCCTTTCGCTTTCGTCGGCGTTTATCCGGCATCCTTCTTCCTGGAACGGCATGGCGATCTGTCCATGTCTCTGCTGACGCCTGCCGTCGGCATCGTCGTCTCCGCGATCGGGCTGATCGTCTGGAACCGCGGCGTCAAACGATACCGCGGAGCGGGGTCATAAGAGAGAGGAGTGAACGGCCATTCGTCAGGCTGAAATCGGAAAAACCGTCCCAGACGTCAAGCTGCCGGCTTCGGACGGGGAAATCGTCAAGCTGAGCCAATTCAGGGGCCGCAAGGTCGTACTGTTTTTTTACCCGCAGGACCAAACGCCAACCTGTACGCAAGAGGCGTGCGATTTTCGGGATGCCCACGGTTCTTTCGAGGAGTCGGATACGGTCTTGATCGGCATCAGTCCGGATCCGATCAAATCGCATCTGAAATTCATCGAGAAGCAGGGACTGCCTTACCTGCTGCTGTCCGATACCGAACTGAAAGCGGCTCACGCTTTCGGAGTGTGGCAAGAAAAGCAAATGTACGGCAGGAAATACATGGGCATCGTCCGTTCGACTTTCCTGATCGACCGCAAGGGAAAGCTTGTCCAAGAGTGGCGGAACTTGCGGGTGAAGGGGCATATCGACGCGGTGCTGCAAGCCGCCCAACTATTGAAATAGCCGATAGGGGACGCTATAATTAGCGACAATTAATGGAGAGGGGCTCGGCTTAACCCGTGAACAGTAATCCGCATGAAATGATCGTCGTCCTGGACTTCGGCGGCCAATACAACCAATTGATCGCCCGCCGTATCCGCGATCTCGGAGTCTACAGCGAACTGCTTCCTTACAATACGTCGGCGGACAAGCTCCGCGCTCTGTCTCCCAAAGGAATCGTCTTCTCCGGCGGACCGGCAAGCGTGTACGCGGAAGGCGCGCCGTCGGTCGATCCCGGGGTGTACGACCTTGGCGTCCCGATCCTCGGCATCTGCTACGGCATGCAACTGATGACCCACCAGCAGGGTGGCAAAGTAGAGCCGGCCCACAAACGCGAATACGGCAAATCGGACGTCGATTTCGCGGGCGCCTGCGATCTGGTTCACGGCCTGGAGGCCCGCCAGACCGTATGGATGAGCCACGGCGACCATGTCACCGAGCTGCCGGCCGGCTTCCGCGTCGACGCGAGCACGGCGCATGCTCCCGTGGCCGCGATGAGCGATCCTGCCCGCAAGTTTTATGCGGTACAGTTCCACCCCGAGGTTCGCCACTCCGTGTACGGCAACGACATGATCCGCAACTTCCTGTTCCGCGTCTGCGATTGCCGCGGCGACTGGACGATGGAGTCGTTCATCGACGATACGATCCGCGAGATCCGCGAAGAGGTCGGCGACCAGAAGGTGCTGTGCGCCTTGTCCGGCGGCGTCGATTCCTCCGTGGTCGCGGCGCTCATTCACCGAGCCATCGGCGACCAATTGACCTGCATGTTCATCGACCACGGCCTTCTCCGCAAGGGCGAGGCGGACAGCGTCATGGAGACGTTCGTCGGCAAGTTCGACATGAACGTCGTGAAGATCGACGCCAGCGAGCGTTTCCTCGGCAAGCTGAAGGGCGTCGACGATCCGGAGCAGAAGCGCAAAATCATCGGCAACGAATTCATCCGCGTGTTCGAGGAAGAGTCAGCGAAGTTCGATGACTTCGCGTTCCTCGCGCAAGGCACGCTGTATACCGACATCGTGGAAAGCGGCACGGCGACCGCGCAGACGATCAAATCCCACCACAACGTGGGCGGGCTTCCGGAAGACATGAAATTCAAGCTTGTCGAACCTCTGAAGGCGCTGTTCAAGGACGAAGTCCGCAAGGTCGGCGAAGAATGCGGCCTTCCGGCGGAAATCGTTTGGCGCCAGCCGTTCCCGGGTCCGGGGCTCGCGATCCGCGTGCTCGGCGAAGTCACGGAAGACAAGCTCGAAATCGTCCGCGAGTCCGACGCGATTCTCCGCGACGAGATCGCCAAGGCCGGTCTCGACCGGGAGATTTGGCAATACTTCACCGCGCTCCCGAACATGAAGAGCGTCGGCGTCATGGGTGACGGCCGAACGTACTCGTACACGGTGGGCATTCGCGCGGTCACTTCGATCGACGGCATGACGGCCGACTGGGCGCGCATTCCGTGGGACGTGCTGGAGAAGATTTCGGTGCGCATCGTCAACGAAGTCCAGAACGTCAACCGGATCGTCTACGACATCACTTCCAAGCCGCCGGCGACGATCGAGTGGGAGTAATTCCGCGAGATTTCGGACGAAGGGCCTAAATAAATGAACGGAAAGACACCTGCGGGTGTCTTTTTGTTTCGGTAACCTTTGTGAGAGGCAGAATGGATCATCTAGCGCACAGGAAGGCTGAGGCATCATGAACAGGAAGAAGGTTTGGGCGGCGGGAGGCGCCGCGGCGCTTATTTTGCTGGCCGCCGGGCTGTATTTGTTCGGGAGATGGACGGCGAGCGAAAGCCGGACGGTCCGGGATTTCGAAAGCGCGCTCCGCGGCGGGGATACGGCGAAGGTCGCCTCCATGCTGGTTACGGACAACGATAAAGCGAAAATGGACGAGGCCGCCGCTCGGACGCTGCTGGCCTATTTGAAGCAAGACGGCCGTCTTGATCAAGCGATGAAAGAGTTGAGCGGTTCCGAAACGGGGATATTCTCGGTGGAAAAGAACGGCCGGCAGTACGTCCTGTTCGACCGTTACCGCGTCGTCGTGCACACCGGTACCGTCGAAGCCCGCACGAACTATAATGGCGCCGCGATCAAGCTGAACGGCAAAACCGTCGCGACGGCCGACTCCGACGATTACAGCACGCAGATCGGCCCTTTGCTTCCCGGCAATTACAAGCTGGAAGCGGTATTTGCGGGAGATTACGCGACGCTGAAGACCGAACAGACCGTGACGGTGAACGGCGGCGGAAATTCCGCCGAATCGGTCGACCTATCTCTGCAAGGGGAGATGGTTACGATCGACGCCAACTATCCCCAGGCGAAGATATTCATTGACGACAAGGATACGGGGGCGCTGACCGGAGGCAACGACAGCCTGGGGCCGGTGTCGACGGACGGCAGCAATCTCGTCCATGTGGAGAAAGAGTTTCCCTGGGGGACAGCCAAAAGCAAACCCCAGCCGATTACCGGAAGCTCCGTGCACGTCGAGCTCGATCCGAACGACGACGCGCTCAAGGACAGCGTCATGCTCGCCGCTTCGAATTTCATCGAGAGCTGGATGGAAGCCTATAACTTATTGGATCCGGCGGTTCTCAAGAATTCTTCGGCGGATAAGAAAGCAGGCCTGGAGGCCGGCGTCGAGGATTACAAGAAGAACGGGTTACGGTACGAATCACGTTTGAAGAAAATCGTGTTCGACACGGACAGCATCTACGTCCAGCAGGACAGCGACGGATCGTTCCGCACTGCCGTATCCGTCCAAAGCACTTATGACCAGCGGTTTTACGCCGCCGGGGATACGCCGCCCGCTTACGCCGAATATACCGACACGATGACCTACCGTCTCGTTTATGAGAAAGGGGAATGGATCGTGGCCGATTGGTACCAAGACTACGGTTTCCAGAATGCCCATACCAAAACGATGTCTTATTCGTCATAACGCTTTCATTGCCGCCATCGCTGAATGGCGGCGGTTTTTTTTGTACGATTGACGAAAGCGGGACTGCCCCTTAAGATAGGAAAAAGCGTGCTTTTTTGACGGTTGGAAACGGTGCTTCGTTTCGCTTTTCGGCTTTGACGGAGCAAAGCGTTGCAACGTTTGCGCAACCGCAAACGCATATTTGAGAGGAGCAAACATCGCACATGAAGAAATTGACTTGGCTCGCACTCGTAATGTCCCTCGTATTGATCGTTGCCGCGTGCGGCAAAAAGAACGACAACGCCGGCTCCGGCAGCAGCCCTTCCGCTTCGGCTTCCGCGAGCGCCAGCGATAGCGCAAGCCCGAGCCCAAGCGAAAGCGCTGCAGGCAAAACCTATAAAATCGGGATTTCCCAAATCGTCGAGCATCCATCCCTGGACGCGACCCGCGAAGGGTTCTTGGCTGCCCTGAAAGACGCCGGCCTCGAAGAAGGCAAAAACCTGACGGTGGATTTCAACACCGCGCAGGGCGATCCGTCCAATAACACGGCCATCGCGCAAAAACTCGCGAACGATAAAGACGACCTCGTCCTCGGCATCGCGACGCCTTCCGCGCAAGCGCTCGTGCAAAACGTCAAAAACGCGCCGATCCTGTTCGCGGCCGTCACCGATCCGCTTGCCGCCCAGATCGTCAAGGACATGAACGCTCCCGGCGGCAACGTAACCGGCGCGTCCGACACGAACCCGGAAGCGACGACGAAGCTGGTCGAGTTCATCGCGGCCAACTTCCCGAAAGTCAAAACGGTCGGCCTCGTCATCAACGAAGGCGAAACGAACGCCGTCGTCATGGCGAAGAAAGCCGAAGAAGAGCTGGGCAAGAAGGGCATCAAGCTGATCAAAGCGCCGGTCACGAACACTTCCGAAGTGAAGCAAGCCGCCGAATCGCTCGTCGGCAAAGCGGACGCGTTCTACATCACGCTGGACAACATGGTCGTCAGCGGCGTGGATTCCATCATTCAAGTGGCGCAAAAGAACAAGATCCCGTTCTTCTCCAGCGACCGCGATACGGTCGAGAAGGGCGCATTCGCCACCGTCGGTTTCAAATACTATGACCACGGCTACCAAGTCGGCCAGATGGCCGCGGACATTTTGCTGCACGGCAAAAAACCGGGCGACATGCCGGTTCTGATGCAACAGAAGCTCGATTTGATTTTGAACCTGAAAGTCGCGAAAGACTATGGCATTGAAGTGACCGACGCCATGAAAAACGCCGTGCAGGATCAATCGCAAAACCTGATCCAGTGATCGGAGGATTTCCATGTTTGAATCCATGCTCGAGTCTATACCCGGAGCGATACAGTTAGGCCTGTTGTACGCCTTCATGTCGCTCGGCGTTTACATCACGTACCGGATTCTCGATTTTCCCGATCTCACCGTCGACGGAAGTTTTACGACCGGCGCCGCAATCGCGGCGGTCATGATCACGCACGGCTACTCCCCCTGGATTTCGACGGTCTGCGCCTTCCTGGGCGGGCTGGCGGCGGGGGCGGTGACGGGCCTGCTTCATACCAAAGGCAAAATCAACGCGCTGTTGTCCGGGATCCTGATGATGATCGCGTTGTATTCGATCAACCTCCGGATCTCCAAGGTACCGAACGTTCCGCTCATCAACGAGGACACCGTGTTTACTTCGGTTTCGCCGTGGTTCCTGATGCCCGTCGCGGTCATCGTGATCAAGCTGTTGCTCGACGCTTTCTTCCATACGGATCTCGGCCTGAGCCTGCGCGCGACCGGCGACAATCCGCGGATGATCCGCAGCTTCGGCGCCCATACCGACAACACCAAAATCATCGGCGTCAGCCTGTCCAACGGCCTGGTGGCCCTGTCCGGCGCGTTCGTCGCGCAGCAGCAGGGCTATTCCGACCAGTCGATGGGCATCGGGATGATCGTTATCGGGCTGGCGGCCGTCATTATCGGCGAAGCGATCATCGGCGGGCGCCGGATTTTCTGGGCGACGCTCTCCGCGGTGGTCGGCATGATCGTCTACCGGATTATCATCGCCCTGGCGCTGCAGGTGCCGTGGTTTAAAGCGTCCGATCTGAAAGTGATCACCGCCGTCATCGTTATTTTCGCGTTGGTCGTTCCGACCATTCAGCGTTCCTGGAAGCAGAAAAACGCGGCAAGGCGCCGCGCGGCCGAGCTGGCCGGAGCGATGACCGGCAAGACGGGGGGTGGACGGTAATGCTGGAGCTGTCCCGCATTTCGAAGCTGTTCTTCCCCGGTTCCCCCGACGAGAAAGTCGCCCTAGCCGGCATTAACCTGTCGCTGAGGGCGGGAGATTTCGTCACCGTCATCGGGAGCAACGGCGCCGGCAAATCGACGCTGATGAACATTATTTCCGGCGTCATCACGCCGGACACCGGCGAGGTTCGCATCGACGGCAACGCCGTGCAGAACCTGCCGGAGTACCGGAGAAGCCGCTGGATCGGCAGGGTGTTCCAAGATCCGATGGCCGGCACCGCGCCGAACATGACGATCGAAGAGAACCTCGCCATGGCTTACGCCAGGGGCAAGACGCGCGGCTTCAGCTTCGGGGTGACGCGCGCGAAACGTGCGCTCTTCCAAGAGCAGCTCAGCCGCCTGAACCTGGGGCTCGAGAGACGGCTGAAAGCGAAGGTAGGCCAGCTCTCCGGCGGCGAGAGGCAAGCGCTCAGCCTGCTGATGGCCACGTTCACGAAGCCGCAGATCCTGCTCCTCGACGAACATACGGCAGCGCTCGACCCGGCCCGCGCGGAGCTGATCACCCGCTTGACCGACAGCATCGTCCGCGAAATGAAGCTGACGACGCTGATGGTCACGCACAACATGGAGCAGGCCATCCGTCTGGGCAACCGGCTCATCATGATGGACAAAGGGCGGATCATCCTCGACGTGGACGAGGAGCGCAAGAAGGACCTCACCGTGGAGCGGCTGCTCCGCGAGTTCGAGACGATCAGCGGACATAAGCTGGCTGACGATCGCGTCATTTTGGGATAATCTGTAACGTTATGCAAAGGCCGGGTCGGCATTCGCCGATCCGGCTGTTGTATTTTCGGGGGAATTGACAAAAAATACAGCAAATCCGAACATTCATTATCGGTAAACGCTTGCAAGTTCGTAAAAATGGTTGACAGTTCAGGTACCTGGTCCTAAAATGAGAAATGTAAATCGAACTGAATAGGTCTTTTCGTATAATCCCGGGAATCGGCCCGGGAGTCTCTACGGGGTCACCGCAAATGATCCGTCTACGAAAAGTGAAACGGCATGCGCCGGAAGAATCGCGCGATCTTTCGGATGTATGTTTTTCACGGTAGTGCGGAACCTAGAGATGACCTTCTCTGGGTTTTTCTGTTTGTTTCGCTTGGTTTTCCGCATTCATCCGATCTGAACCCAAACGAAGGAGTCGAAACCAATTGGAACGTTTCTTTAAGTTGAAGGAACTTGGATCGAACGTACGCACCGAAATCATGGCCGGTTTGACGACGTTCATGACCATGGCTTACATCTTGGCGGTAAACCCGAGCATTCTCGGCGCGACCGGAATGGACCCGTACGGGATCTTCCTGGCGACCGCGCTGGCGGCCGGCATTTTCACGATCGCCATGGGCCTTTTTGTCAATTTCCCCGTCGCGCTGGCTCCGGGCATGGGCCTGAACGCTTACTTCGCGACGACGGTTCTCGCTTCCAAAGCGACGGATCATCCGATCACGCCGAGCATGGGCCTCGCGGCCGTCTTCATTTCGGGCGTCATCTTCCTGATCTTGACCATTACGCAAATTCGCCAAATGCTGATCGTGGCCATTCCGGACGGCTTGAAACACGCGATCACGGTCGGCATCGGCTTGTTCATCGCGATCATCGGCCTCAAAAACAGCGGCCTGATGACGATCGGCCTGGATGCTTCCGTGACGGACGTCGCCAAAGGCCAATTCATGGACCTGCAAAGCTTCGAAACGGTAATCCATATGGGCAGCCTGGAGTCCACGACCGTATGGCTCACGATCCTCGGACTGGTCATCATCGGGATCCTGATGGTGCTGAAGGTTCGCGGCGCGATCCTGTTCGGCATCCTCGTCACGACGCTCATCGGCATGATCCCCGGCGTGGACGCGGTCAACTTCGATTCGCTGAAAGGCCAAACGTGGGTGCCGGATTTCGGCTCGTTGAACTTCTGGGACTTCGATTTCGCGGACCTGTTCACGACCGGCATTCTGACGGCCGTGGCTACGTTTACCTTCGTTGAATTGTTCGACACCTTCGGCACCTTGGTCGGTACGGCCAACCGCGCCGGATTCTTCAAAAACAAAGAAGAAGGCGGCAAACGCGTCGGCAAAGCAATGTTCGTCGATGCCGTGGCCGTCAGCGGCGGCGCGATGCTGGGCACCAGCACGGTGACCGCGTACGTGGAAAGCTCCGCGGGCGTCGCGGAAGGCGGACGCAGCGGCCTGACCGCCGTCAGCACGGGCGTATTCTTCTTGATTTCGCTGTTCCTGGCTCCGATCGCGCTGCTCGTTCCGACGTCGGCGACGAGCGCTGCCCTTATCATCGTCGGCGTCTTGATGATCCAATCCGTCAAGGAAATCGACTTCGGCGACTTCGTCATCGGCATCCCGGCGTTCCTGACGATCGTTCTCATGCCGTTCACCTACAACATCGCCAACGGCATTTCCTACGGCATCGTTTCCTACGTGCTGCTTGCCGGGTTCGCGAACCTGTTCGGCCGCGGCAAGTACAAAATCCACTGGCTCATGTGGATCCTGTTCGTACTCGTTATCGCCCGTTACGCGTTTATCGGTTCCCAGGGCTAAGCTACTTCAAGGCTAATCTGAATTTTAGGTGACACAACCCCGTTCCACTTTCGAATCGGCGAAGGTGGGGCGGGGTTTTATTTATTTAAGGCTTGAAGGATTTTACCATTCGAAAACGATTTTTTGCTCCGACATCAAGTTGGGTTGGAATGTCAGTTTCCCGGTCGGATCGTCTTTCGGATGCTCGAAGGGAATGACTCCGCTGACCTTCGCTCCCGGCTCCAGGCTGCCCTCCCGCAGCTGCCCTTCGCCGGCCAAGGTCGAGACGTTCAGGTCCGGCTTGCCGTTCGAAGGAAACAGCTCAAAGGAATGGGGATTGTAAGTCTTCGATTCCTCTCCGGTATTCTCCAACGTGACGGTGACCAGCAAGAACTCGGTGCCCGCTTGAAGAACTTCCGATTGGTACTCGGTTTTCGTTTCCACCTGATCGATGGTCAGCTTCAGGCCGAATAATTCCGCGGTTTCGCCGACTCGGTAAGCCTTTGCCGGCGCCGATTCAGGCTTATCTGGGGTGCTCGCCGCGTTGCGGGACGAAGCGCCGCAGGCGGTTACCGCGAGCAGCAACAGCGTCGCTGCCGCGGCTGCAAGCCTGTGCACATGTTTATGGCCGAATAGCTGGGTCATCTTTTACGGATTTCCTTTCGGTGCAGACAGCATCTTCAAGATGACGGTCACCGCTTCCGCCCTCGTGGTGAGGCCAGAAGGAACAAATTGGTTGCCGTTCCGGCCCGTCAAGACGCCCCGGACGCGAAGAGCTTCCACCTCGCCTTTTGCCCATTCGGGAATGTCTGCGTCGTCGGCGAAGCCCGTCGGGCTTTTCGCATCGCCCGGAATACCGAGCGCCTTGCCGATCATCACCGCCATTTCGGCTCTGGAAATCGGCGCTCCCGGTCGGAAGGTCCCGTCGTTATATCCGACGATGATGCCGGCCTGCACGGCTTGGGCTGCCGCTTTCTTGGCCCAGCTTCCGATGTCATCCTGATCCTTGAAGGGAAGATTTGCGCCTTCTCCGTCCAATTTCAGCGCCTTCACCAGCATTACGGCGAACTCCGCTCGGGTAACGGCCCGGTCCGGTTTGAACGTATGATCCGGATAACCGCAGGCGATTCCCAGCTTCGCGCCCGAACGGATCGACGCCTCTGCCCAATGCCCGGCGATATCGGTCAAATCGGTGACGCAGCCCGGAGCCGGCGATAACGGATTATCGTCCACGATCGTGAGCACCGTCGATGAAGGAGAGCCGATCACCGCGCCTTTTGCGTCCGTAAGCTTGATGTTCACGGTTTTGTTTCCTTTGGATGCGGATGCCGGGTTGATCGGGATGTTGAACGTTTTGCTCGTTTCTCCGTTGCCGAACACCAGCGTACCGCTTACGGCCGTATAATCGGTCCCGGCGACGGCGGTGCCGTCCGATGTCGCGTATTGCACGCTGTCCGTGCCCGCGCTGCCGCCGCTGCGGACAACGGTCACCCCGGCGCTTCCGCTGCTCTTATTCGCGTTGATCGCATCCGACTGGAACTTCAATTGATCGACGCTGATGGAGCCGCCGGAACTAGGTACGCTAGGCGGGGCAGGGGGTGTTTCGTTATCCGAAATCGTAAGCACGGCAGCGGACGGCGAGCCGAGACCGGCGGGAGAGGACGGATTGCTCAATTGGATGTTGACGGTCCTGCTTCCTTGGTACACGGCATCGTCGTTCAGCGGGATCGCGAACGTTTTGCTCGTCTCTCCGTCGCCGAACGAAAGCGTGCCGGACGTTGCCGTATAGTCGACGCCTGCGTGAGCGGTGCCGTCCGAGGCGGCGTACTGAACGGTAACCGCGCCTTGCGCGCTTCCGGTGCGAATGACGGTGACCGTCGCGTTGCCGCTGTTCTCGTATGCGTTGATCGCGGAAGATGAAAAAGATAAGAACCCGCCAAGCGATGCGGTGGTAAAGACGGATAGGCGGTCCAGACTAAAGTTCGCGACGGCAAGGTCCGTTTTGGCGTCTCCGTTCAATTCGGCGGCAGCCACGGCAATCGAATCGGCCGCAGCGTTTGCCGGGCCGTAGCCGTAATCGGCCGCGGCTTGGAAGGTGCCGTCCCCGACGCCCAGCAGGACGGAGACGTCATGAAACGGGTCGGCGTTGAAATTCCCGACGGCAATGTCCGCATTCCCGTCCCCGTTGAAATCCCCAACGGCGCCGCTTGCCGGAGACGAGCTGGCCGTTCCGACCGGATAGCTCGTTTGCTGCAAAGTAAACGACCCGTCCGCTGTCCCGTTCGTCTTGTTGCCCAGTAAAATCGAGACGTCGTTCGATCCGCCATGGGTCACGGCCAAATCCAAAGCGCCATCCTTGTTGAAATCTCCTTCCGCGACGGACCCGGGACTCGTTCCCGCACTGAAATTCGTGCTCGATTTCAGATTGGAATCCCCTTTGCCGAGCAGAACCGTCACGTTGTTCGATCCTTTGTTAACGACGGCCAAATCCGGGTTTCCATCCGAATCGAAGTCTCCCGCCGCAATGGAGCTTGGATTTGAACCGGTCGGATAAGTGCCGAACACATAATAGCTGCCTGATGCCGTATCCCAATCGAGGAGCCCGATGCCTCCGGAAACGGAATCCGTATAGGCGATCTCGGGATTGCCGTCCTTGATCCAGTCCACGACGGCAAGAGAAACCGGATCCACGTTTAATCCGAGAAAGACGGGTCCTTTTTCGCTTTGGAACGTCCCGTCCCCGTTGCCGGGAAAAGCCGTGACGAATCCTTTGCTGATGGCCGCGTTCTTATAGCCGACCGCCAAATCCGCATGGCCGGAAGCATCTTGATCGAAATTGCCTGCAGCGAGCGATAACATATAGCCGTTTGAATCCTGAAGTGCCAGTACCGCGCCCGGCTTGAAGGTTCCGTCGCCGTTGCCGAGCTCGATGGACACCCTGTGCGAGCCGCTGTTGGCTACCGCCATATCGGCTTTCCCGTCGCCGTTAAAGTCCGCGAAAGCAATGGCCAGCGGACCGTTGAACAGACCGTACGATACGGGCGCTTGCAAGGTTCCGTCTCCGTTCCCGAGCAACGTGGAGATTTCGTTCGTCCCAGATCCGGCGACCGCCAGATCCGGCTTTCCGTCGCCATTGAGGTCCCCCGCGGCTACGGAAGCAGGCTGCGCGTCCGCTTGGCTGCTCAGGATGTAGTTGTTCGCTCCGTTCGTCGCCAGAGCGCCGGTACCGTCCCCGAGCAAGACGGATACGCTGTTGTCCAAGAAGTTCGCCACGGCCACGTCCAGCTTGCCGTCCCCGTTGAAATCGCCGACCGCGTTCGAGCCGGGGGCCGTTTCCGTCCAACTGTCGATTCGGTGCGCCGAATCGAACGTGCCGGTACCGAAGCCGGATCCGTTATCGATGCCCGGGAAAACCGAGAGACCGACGACGCTCACGACCGCCAAATCCGGGATGGCGTCCCCATTGAACGTTCCGACCGCGACCGAGGCAACCGGGGCGCCGTTCGAATAGACAACGGGCGCCAGGAACGTGCCGGGATTCGCCGGATCGTACAGCAGAACCGATACGTCGCCCGTGTTCGCGACGGCCAGATCGGCATGCCCGTCATGGTTGAAGTCCCCGGCGGCGATGCCATGGGGATTGGCGCCGACGTTGAAAACCGACTGGCTGCCGAATGTCCCGTCCGCAACGCCGCTTACCATGTTCCCGAACAATAAAGAGACATTGTTCGAGGCGCCGTTCGCGACGGCCAAGTCCGAAGCTCCGTCTCCGTTGAAATCTCCCAAAGCCACGAATTGGGGGGCGGTGCCCGTCGGATATCCGGCCGCCGTCTGGAACGTTCCGTCCCCGTGGCCGTTATTCGAGTTGCCTAGCAGAACGAACACCTGGTTCAACCCGGCGTCCGACACGGCCAAGTCCGTTGCGCCGTCCCCGTTGAAGTCGCCCGCGGCGACAGAGCTGGGCATTGAACCCGCTCCGCCGACGGGATAATCGACCGCCGGCAAATACGATCCGCTGCCGTTCCCGAGCAGGATGGAAACGGTGCCGGAACCGTTGTTCGCCACCGCCAAATCAGCCTTTCCGTCCCCGTTGTAGTCGCCTATGGCGACGGAGGACGGATGGGTGCCTGCCGCTCCATGCGGCACCCCGTGAAACAGCGCTCCCGACGCGAAGACGTTCATCGGCGCTGCCACGAGCATGAGCGCGCTTATACCGATGCTTATCCGAATTCGCCAACGCCTCTTCCATTTTTGAAACATCGTAAATTCCAGCTCCTTCCGCTGCGATTTCAAACCGATGATAGCAGGAAAGGAGTCAAAGAAAACTACTCGAAATTACGTGTAGTTCACCGTTCACGTTTGCGGATCGGGAAGACGCTTTTCGTAAAGCCGCAGCAGCAAGCCGTTTTCTTTGCGCTCTTCGTAGAGGGGGAGGTACCCCGCTTTCTTGTAAACGTCAAAGCGCTTGGCGTCCCGATGCGCTGCCCGCGCATGAAACGTCGCGCGATCGGGGAAACGCCCTTCCAGCTCGCGAAGAAGACGCACGCACAGACTCGATCGGCGGGCGGAATCCGGAACCCACAGCACGTCGACATAGACGATTTGGCCGCGGTCCTGTCCCCGGGTTACGCCGGCGATCGTTGCGTTGCCCCATACGGCTTTCAGCCAAATCCGCGTTTTCAGGCTTTGCTTGAGGGACCATGCATTCTCCATCTTCTGAATGGCCGATAATTCCGGCTCGCCCGCGAAGTGGCGGAGCTGAACCGCGTAAATCTCCTCCGCGTCGTCCGCGACCGCTTGTTCGATTTTCAAGAAACCCCCTCCTTGCCGTGATCGGCTAAAGCCGATCATAGCAGAGACGGGGGCAGGGAAAACTACTTGAAATCGCAGGTAGTTTGCTTGAATCGTCAGAACAGGTGAAGCTGCTTGGCAAGCTGCAGGATTTCCTTCGAATTGTGCTTTTTCAGCCGCAGCCACTCCAGATACGGGAACTTTCCTTTCAGCGCCGAAGACACTTTGCACAGTTCGTTGTTGATCGTATATTCGCTGTAAAACAGCATGTCGGAAATCTCCCGGCGATTGTATCCGGCGTCCAGCAGCCTGAGGATTTGGATCTGTTTCGACGTGATTTTCGTTTTTAATTCCTGGTCTTGACGCGCGCTTAACGCGCTGAGCACCTTCGGAGCCGCGGAGTGATGGATGCCGGAACGGCCCTGGAAAGCGGCCCGCACGGCGGAAGGGATGTCTTCCAGGTAGTCCTTGGTGATGTAATTCGCGACGCCGCCGAAGCCGAGCATGTGAGAGACGATTTCTTCGTCCTCGATGGAAGAAAGCACGATCACCTTGAGGTCGGGGAATCGGTTGCGGAAATCGAGAGCGATTTCCAGTCCCTCCATGTTTTTGCCGGCCAAATTCAAATCGAGCAGCAGCAGGTCGAAGGGCGTCGAACCGGAGGCCTGCATCAGCGTTTCCCGGTTGACGGCGGTACCGACCACCTTGAAATCGGACTCCTTCCCAAGCCGTTCCGACAGAAGCCGAGAATACACGGGATCGTCTTCGCATACGAATACGCGGATGGTTTGCTCGCTTTCCACTTCGATCCTTCCTCCTATAACTGCGTTTCCCGAACGGTCCGTCTGCCGGGCAGCGACCATTTCCGCCTTGCCGAATCCATCGGCAGCCTGAGCGTGAACGTCGTTCCTTTTCCTTCTTCGCTGCTGACCAGCAGATCCCCGCCGTGTTTCTGCACGACCATTTTGGAATAAGGCAAGCCAAGACCGAAGTTGTGTTCCGTGTGTTTGGTCGAATAAAAGGGGTCGAAAATGCGGGCTTGTTCCGATTCGGCGATCCCTGTGCCGTTGTCCGTCAGCACGATGTCGACCGCCCTGCTTTTTTTCGCCATGGCGATCGTCAGAACGCCTTCCCCCGGCCTCATCGCCTCGATGGCATTGCGGATCAAGTTGCCCAGCGCTTCTTGCAGATGCATGGAATCGCAAAGCACCGTAACCTCACCCATGTTGCCGATCCGAACCTTGATGGCTTTGCTGCGGATGAATCCGTCGTTGGATCGCACCGCCTGTTCGACGATATCGGCCAACCGGTGCGGTTTTCTGTCGAGGATGACGTCTTCGAGCTGCTTCTGCATGCGCGCGATCATCCGGTTTAAGCGGTCCATTTCGTCCACCATCACATCCAAATCGCGAATGATGTCAGGATGACCCGGATCGACGGAAGCGTCTTTGATGTTCTTGGCGAGAAGGGCCATATTGGTCAGGCGGTTTTTCATCAGGTGATTCATGGCGCTCGCGTTTCTGGCCAAGGCTTCGAACGTGTTGTTGAACACGTGCTTTTCGACGCGGATGCGGATGCCGAATACGCCGAAACGCCAGATGCAGTAAACGGTCAACACGAGCGCGGAGGCGGCGAACGGAGTGAAAAAGGCTCGCCAATTCACCGACTCGTGGAACGCGCGGGGGAAAATGTTGAACAGGATGTTAAAAAGCTCGGGCGGAAAAATGAGGCAGGCGAAGAGAATCATGTGGATGCGCTTGTTCCTCGTGCGTTCTTTCACCGTCGCTCGTATGAGTATGAATAGGGAGATCAAGTGGTAGAGCAGCGCCCAAGCGCCGAAAAAAGCGTAGTCGATGCCGTCTTGGACGTTCAGCGGCGTCGTGAACAACATATAAAGGATCGGAGCGAGCAGCAGGATCGCTAGCGTCCGCTTGACCGTCCGTGCAACCGACCCCGAAATGGCAATCGCAAACATGAGCGTACCGTAAGGCGTATACGTATAGCCCGTGAAATCGGAAAGGGGCTTCAAGTCGAGAATGAATTTCACCGTTCGCGGAGGCAAATAAGGCGCCATGGAAGGGAGGATATTGTCGGGCAGGATGTAGGAGACGAGAATGGCCAGGCAGCCTACCGACAGAATCGAAATGAACCATTTGACGGGCTCGTTTCGGTCGCGGGCGAAAATGATGACGATAATCATCATGTACAGAAACATTAAGATCACGCCGAAAGCACCCCGGAGGTAGATTTTTCGATCATGGAAACGCAAACATTTTACCACGATAACGAGAATAAAAATGTCATTTTATGTCACGAACAAACAATCGGTCTAAATACGAACATTCAAATGATAAAAGAAGATTAGCGTTCGTCTTTGTTTGACATTCCAAGCCGTGTAAGGTACACTGAATAAGCATCGCAAGAGAAATTATCGATTTAAGAATCATATGGCGGTATACGCGTATAAACTCGGGAATCGGCCCGAACGTCTCTACCCGGAAACCTTAATTTCCGGACTACGCGGCATTTCGCCCCTAGTACGGCATGCCTAAACCTCGAGCGAGTTCCCGTTCGCCGGGACACCCGTTTCTTTCGGGGTTTCAGTTGTCGTCGAAATAGGGGGAAAGACCACGAATAGAGAATGCAAGGGCCGATGGGGTAAAATGTAACAGATACCCATCGCCCTTTTTTTGCTTTATGAGGGATTGAGGACAAACCAAAGAGACAGGGGAAGTGTGGGAGCATGTCGGTTTTGGTCGGCGTCATCATGGGAAGCACCTCGGATTGGGAGACGATGAAAAAAGCGTGCGACGTGCTGGATGAGCTGAATGTTCCTTACGAGAAGAAGGTCGTGTCGGCGCACCGCACGCCGGATCTCATGTTCGAATACGCGGAGACGGCGGCCGGCCGCGGCTTGAAAGTGATTATCGCCGGCGCCGGCGGTGCCGCCCACTTGCCGGGCATGGTGGCCGCCAAAACCGTGCTGCCCGTCATCGGAGTGCCCGTTCAATCCAAAGCGTTGAACGGGCTGGATTCGCTTCTCTCGATCGTGCAGATGCCGGGCGGCATTCCGGTGGCGACCGTCGCCATCGGACAAGCCGGGGCCACGAACGCCGGCTTGCTGGCGGCGCAAATCATCGGCGCTTTCGATCCAGAAGTTCAATCGCGCATCGAAGCCCGCCGGGAGAGAATCACCCGGGAAGTGCTGGAGGGCGGTGAGCTGCCATGACCTCCGCCACCATCCTTCCGGGCGCGACCATCGGCATCCTCGGCGGCGGCCAATTGGGCCGGATGCTCGCGCATGCGGGCAACCGGCTCGGCTACCGCTTCGTGACGCTCGATCCGACGCCGGATTCGCCTTGTGGCCAGACAGCCCGCCAAATCGTCGCCGGCTACGGCGACCGCGAGGCCGCCCGCGAGCTCGCCCGACTTTCGGACGTCATCACGTACGAGTTTGAGAACGTCGATGCCGAAGTGGCGGCCATGCTTGAAGCGGAATCTTACGTTCCGCAGGGAAGCGCGCTGCTGTATACGACGCAGCATCGCCTTCGCGAGAAGCACGCCCTCGAGGCCGCAGGCGCCAGAGTGGCTCCTTACGCCGAGATCGCGAGCCTGCAAGATCTGCGCGAGGCGGCGGAACGGCTCGGACTGCCGGCCATTCTCAAAACGGCGACCGGCGGTTACGACGGCAAAGGGCAGTGGGTGCTTCGGTCGGCAGACGACCTGGACCGGGCCTGGGAGGAAGCGTCCCGCGCCGGAACGGCGCTCGTGCTCGAGAAATTCGTCCGCTTCGCGAAAGAGATTTCCGTGATCGCTGCCCGCCGGCCTTCCGGCGAAGTCCGTACGTTCGCGCCGGCCGAGAACGTTCACGTGAACAATATTTTGCACTTATCCATCGTACCTGCCCGCATTCCGGATCACGTAAGAGCGGAGGCGGAGGGCTTGGCGATCTCGATCGCCGAATCGCTGAACGTCGTCGGCCTGATCGCGGTGGAAATGTTCCTGGCCGAGGATGGAACGCTATACGTAAACGAGCTTGCCCCGCGGCCCCACAATTCTGGCCATTACACGATGGACGCTTGCCGCACCTCGCAGTTCGAGCAGCACATCCGCGCGATCTGCGATTTGCCGCTGGGAGATACGTCCTTGATGACGCCCGTGGTGATGGTGAACGTGCTGGGCGAACACATGGAGTCCTTGTTGCAATGGCTGCCCGCCTGCGACGTGGAAGCGGAGAAGCTGGGCGTCGAGCCGAAGGTTCACCTGTACGGCAAGGCGGAATCGAAAACGGGACGCAAAATGGGCCATATCAACGTGCTGGCTCCCCATACGGGCGCAGCGCTCGCTTGGATCTCGCAAACAGACATTTGGAGGTATGACGAAGCATGATCGAACGGTACAGCCGCCCCGAGATGCGGGCGATTTGGACGGAACAGAACAAGTTCCAGGCTTGGCTGGAGGTAGAGCTTTGCGCTTGCGAAGCCTGGGCCGAGCTCGGACATATCCCGAAGGAAGACACCGTCCTCCTGCGGAAGAACGCCAAGTTCGACATTGACCGGATCTACGAAATCGAGCAGGAAACCCGTCACGATGTCATCGCCTTCACGCGCGCCGTCTCCGAAAGCCTCGGCGAAGAGCGCAAATGGGTGCATTACGGCCTGACGTCCACCGACGTCGTGGATACCGCGCTCGGATATGTTTTGCTGCAGGCGAACAAGATTTTGAGAAAAGACCTTGAAAACTTCATCGCGATCCTGCGCGAGCAGGCGATCCGTTATAAAGACACCCCGATGATGGGCCGTACGCACGGCGTCCATGCGGAACCGACGACCTTCGGCCTGAAGCTGGCGCTGTGGCACGAGGAAATGAAACGCAACCTGGAACGCTTCGACCGGGCGGCAGACGGCGTGCAATTCGGCAAAATGTCCGGCGCGGTCGGCACGTACGCGAACATCGATCCTTTCGTCGAGCAGTTCGTGTGCAAGAAGCTCGGCACGAAGCCGGCGCCGATCTCCACGCAGACTTTGCAACGCGACCGCCACGCGGAATACATGGCGACGCTGTCGCTGATCGCCACGTCGATCGACAAGTTCGCGACGGAAATCCGCGGTTTGCAGAAGAGCGAATTCCGCGAAGTGGAGGAGCCGTTCGCCAAAGGCCAGAAGGGTTCGTCGGCGATGCCGCACAAGCGCAACCCGATCGGCTGCGAGAACATGAGCGGCCTGGCCCGCGTTATTCGCGGCCACATGATCTCGGCCTACGAGAACGTTCCGCTGTGGCATGAACGCGACATTTCGCACTCCTCGGTCGAACGGATCATTTTGCCCGATGCCACGATGCTGCTGAACTACATGCTGAACCGTTTCGGAAACATCGTCAAAAACCTGACCGTGTTCCCTGAGAACATGAAGCGCAACATGCGCAGTACTTATAACGTCCCGTTCTCCGGCCGCGTCATGACGAAGCTGATCGACAAGGGCTTCAGCCGCGAGCAGGCTTACGACACCGTACAGCCCCGCGCCATGCAGGCTTGGGAAGAACAAAGGGATTTCCGCTCGATCGTGGAATCCACGCCGGAAATTACGGAAGCGCTCAGCCCGGAAGAAATCGCCGATTGCTTCGATCCTTCCTGGCATCTGAAACACGTTGACACGATTTTCGACCGTCTTGGCTTGAAATAACGACAGGGCATGGGGGAGGCCGCCAAGTTGCCGCATACGGAAGCATTATCGACCGCAGAAGGACTCGTGAACGCGCCGCTTCTGCACAAAGGCAAGGTCCGGGAGCTGTATGACCTCGGAGAACATTTGCTCATCGTCGTGACGGACCGCATCAGCGCGTTCGACTATGTACTGGATCCGCCGGTGCCGGACAAGGGCCGCGTGCTGAACGGGCTGAGCGCCTACTGGTTCGAACGGACGGAAAGCATCCAGCCGAACCACGTCGTGCACACGGACGTCTCGCTGCTTGGAGATCTGGTGAAAGAACCGGGCAAACTGGCCGGACGCATCATGGTATGCCGAAAAGCGAAGCGGGTCGACATCGAGTGCGTCGTCCGCGGATATATCACCGGCGGCGGTTGGCGGCAGTACGTGTCGACCGGCGAGGTCAACGGGATCAAGCTTCCGGAAGGCTTGCGCAAGAACGGCAAGCTGGAGGAGCCGATCTTCACGCCGGCCGGCAAAAACGACGTCGGACACGACGAAGACATCCCGTTTGATGAGATGGCTCGCCGCGTCGGACGGGAGCTTGCCGAAGAGCTCCGTGAGCGCAGCCTGCGATTATATGAAGCCGGGCGCGAATATTGCGCGGAGCGCGGCATCATCCTCGCCGATTGCAAATTCGAGTTCGGAGTGCTGGACGGGGAGGTCATCCTGATCGACGAGCTGTTCACGCCGGATTCGTCGCGTTTTTGGGCGGAGGAGAAATACGCGCTGGACATCGAGATCGACAGCATGGACAAAGAGCCGGTCCGCACGTACCTGTCGGGCTCGGATTGGGACAAGAACAGCCCGCCTCCGCGGCTTCCGGATTCGGTCGTCGAGGAGACTTCGAACCGCTACCAGGAAATCTACCGCCGTTTGACGGAGAAACGATAGACGCAGGTGTGTAGTCCCTTTTTTGCCTCCGACCTTGGGTATCCCCTTCGCTCAGAAGGGTGCCGTAACGCGTAAAACCCGTGTTAAAGTGCCGCATGGTGCTTGAATGAGCCGTTTAATACGCAAAAAACGTGTTAATGTGCTGGGCGATGCCGTAAAGCATTCAGTAACACGCAAAAGCCGTATTATTCGGCAATCGGCGTATTGGTGCGACCGCCTTCTCTCCTCTTCTGAGCGACGGGGATATCCCAGTCAGTCAGAAGAAAGTAGATGAAACGTTGGCACATGGCCACCCTGATCCGAAGGGATACCCAAGTTTCGGACAAAAAACAGAAACAGCAGCAGCCCACCCCCACCCACCCAAGGAGGAGAACCGATGAAAGCCAAGGTTTACGTAACGATCAAGGAAAACGTGCTCGACCCCCAAGGAAACGCCGTGCAAGGAGCGCTCCACTCGCTGGGGTTCTCGGAAGTCGGCAAAGTACGCATCGGAAAATTCATGGAAGTGGAACTGGACGCCGCGGACCGCGCCCAAGCGGAAGCCCAGCTGAAGTCCATGTGCGAAAAGCTCCTCGCCAACACCGTCGTCGAAGACTACCGATTCGAACTGGAGGGCTGATTTCCCCATGAAATTCGCGGTTCTCGTTTTCCCGGGCTCCAACTGCGACCTCGATATGTTCCACGCCGTGGAAGACACGGTCGGCGAACAGGTCGACTACGTCTGGCACACGGCCAACGATCTTTCGCAGTACGACGCGATTCTCGTACCCGGCGGCTTCTCTTACGGTGACTACCTCCGCTGCGGCTCGATCGCGCAATTCGCGCCGGTCATGCAAGAAGTGCGCAAAGCCGCTGAAGCGGGTAAATTCGTCCTTGGCGTCTGCAACGGTTTCCAAATCCTGACCGAAGCGGGTCTGCTCCCCGGAGCGCTTATCCGCAACAACAGCCTGCAGTTCCGCTGCCATCCCGTCGACCTCGTCGTGGAAAACACCGGCACGGCTTTCACGAACGCATACGCCCCAGGCGAAACGATCCGCATTCCGATCGCCCACGGTGAAGGCAACTATTATGTAGACGAACAAACGCTGGAGCAGCTCAAAGCGAACAACCAGATCGTTTTCCGCTACCAAGGTCACAATCCGAACGGCTCCGTCGACAACATCGCCGGCGTCTCCAACGAGCGCGGCAACGTCGTCGGCATGATGCCGCACCCCGAACGCGCGGTCAGCGAGCTGCTCGGCTCGAAGGACGGCGCCCGCATGTTCACGTCAGTACTCAACGCTTGGAGGGAACGCAATGGCGCAGCAATTGGCCGCTAAGGAACCGACGGCCCTACAGATCGCGGAACAGAAAATCTACAAGCAATTCGGCGTCTCCGACAGCGAATTCGAGCTCATTTGCGGATTCCTCGGCCGGCAGCCGAACTACACCGAAATCGGCGTATTCAGCGTCATGTGGTCCGAGCACTGTGCCTATAAGAACTCCAAGCCGCTGCTGCGGCGTTTTCCGACGACCGGCCCCCGCGTCCTGATGGGGCCCGGCGAAGGCGCCGGCATCGTGGACATCGGCGACAACCAGGCGGTCGTGTTCAAAATCGAGTCGCATAACCACCCTTCGGCAGTTGAGCCCTACCAAGGCGCGGCAACGGGCGTGGGCGGCATTATCCGCGACATTTTCTCGATGGGCGCCCGCCCGGTCGCGCTGCTGAACTCGCTGCGTTTCGGCAAGCTCGACAGCGAACGCGTGCGCTACCTGTTCTCCCACGTCGTCAGCGGGATCGCCGGATACGGCAACTGCATCGGCATCCCGACGGTAGCGGGAGAAGTCATGTTCGATGAAGCGTACGAGGGCAACCCGCTCGTCAACGCCATGTGCGTAGGCCTCATCGACCACGACAAAATCCAGCGCGGCGTCGCCAAAGGCGTCGGCAACCCGGTCTTCTACGTCGGACCGGCCACGGGCCGCGACGGCATCCACGGCGCGACGTTCGCGTCCGAGGACCTGACGGCCGAGTCGGAAGCCAAGCGCTCCGCCGTCCAGGTCGGCGATCCGTTCATGGAAAAGCTGGTCATGGAAGCGACGCTCGAGCTGATCGATTCCGGCATCGTGCTCGGCATCCAGGACATGGGCGCCGCCGGCCTCACCTGCTCCAGCGCCGAAATGGCGAGCAAAGCCGGCAACGGCATGGAGCTCTACCTCGACGAAGTGCCGCAGCGCGAAGAAGGCATGACCGCCTACGAAATGATGCTGTCGGAATCGCAGGAACGCATGCTGTTCGTCACCGAGCCACAGCACGAGGCGCAAGCGAAAGCCATTTTCGAGCGGTGGGGCCTCCATTGCGCGAAAGTCGGCAAAGTGACCGACGACGGCCGTCTCCGCCTGTTCCACAAAGGCGAGCAGGTCGCCGACATGCCGGTCAAGGCGCTCGTCGACGATTGCCCGATTTATAACAAGCCTTCCAAAGTACCGGACTATTATTTGAAAAACGGTTCGATCGAAACGAATCTGTACGAGCAAGTGATTGACCTCACGGGCGCGCTTAAAAAGGTGCTCGGTTCCCCTTCGCTCGCGAGCAAAGAGTGGGTGTACAGCCAGTACGATTACCAAGTGCGGACTTCGACGGCGGTCGTGCCGGGCTCGGATGCGGCGGTCGTCACGATCCGCGGCACCCGCAAGGGCCTCGCGATGACGACGGATTGCAACGGCCGTTATGTCTACCTCGATCCCGAGGTCGGCGGCAAAATCGCCGTGGCCGAAGCTGCGCGCAACATCGTCTGCTCCGGCGGCGAGCCGCTCGCGATCACGGACAACCTGAACTTCGGCAGCCCGGAGAAGCCGGAAGTGTTCTGGCAAATGGAGAAAGCGGTCGACGGCATGGCGGAAGCCTGCCGCGTCATGGATACGCCGGTCATCGGCGGCAACGTGTCGCTGTACAACGAGAACGTCAAAGGCGCGATTTACCCGACGCCGGTCGTCGGCATGGTCGGCCTCGTGCATGATATCGACCACATCACGACCCAAGCATTCAAAGCCGAGGGAGACGTCATCTTCCTGCTCGGCGAGACGAAAGCGGAAATCGGCGGCAGCGAATTCCAATACGCCGTTCACGGCGTGACGGAAGGCCGCCCGCCGGAAATCGACCTGGCGGTTGAACGCTCCGTGCAGAAAGCCGTTCTCTCCGCCATCCAGCAAGGCCTCGTCGCTTCGGCGCATGACCTGTCCGAAGGCGGACTGGCCGCGGCGCTGGCGGAATCCTGCTTCGGCCGCGGGCTCGGCGCGAAAGTCGAGTGGACGCCGAACCTGCGTCCGGACCTCGCGCTGTTCAGCGAATCGCAATCGCGCATCCTGCTGTCGGCGAAGCCGGAGCAGGCCGACGCGCTGGCCGCTTGGCTCGCGGGTCAAGGCGTAACGGCGGCTCGGATCGGCACGGTCGGAGGCGACCGTCTCACGATCGCGGTCGCCGGCCATACGGCGATCGACGCTTCCGTCGAGGAGCTGCGCCGTGAATGGAAGGAAGCCATCCCATGCCGGATGAACTAATAAACGTTTTGCATCAAGACGGCGAACAGAACGGAGGGACAACGGTGCAGCGCTTCTGGACGGGCGACTACTACAACGAAGGCAACGGACGCGACGACATTTTCGACAAGTTGAAGGAGGAATGCGGCGTGTTCGGGGTATACGGACATCCCGACGCCGCGGCCCTGTCCTATTACGGCCTGCACGCGCTGCAGCACCGGGGCGAGGAAAGCGCCGGGATCTGCACCTCCGACCGCGGCGAGTTCCATTACCATCGCGGGATGGGACTCGTGAAGGAAGTGTTCGATCAAGGGAGGATCGAGTCGCTTCCGGGCGACCGGTCGATCGGGCACGTCCGGTACTCGACGGCGGGCGAGAGCAAGCTGGCGAATGCCCAGCCGCTCGTGTTCAAATACCGCGGCGGCGATTTGGCGGTCGCCACGAACGGCAACATCGTCAACGCGCCGAATCTCCGCAGAGAGCTGGAAGCCCAAGGCTCGATCTTCCAGACCTCCAGCGATACCGAAGTCATCGCCCACCTGATCGCCCGTTCGCCGAAGGATCTTGTCGAAGCGGTGAAGGACGCCTTCGGGCGGCTGATCGGCGGGTATGCGTTCCTGATCCTGACGAACGACCGCCTGATCGTCGCTTCCGATCCCCACGGCCTAAGGCCGCTGGTGATGGGCCGTCTCGGCGAAGGATATATTTTCGCGTCGGAATCTTGCGCGCTCGAAACGATCGGCGCGACGTACCTGCGCGACGTCCAGCCGGGCGAACTGCTGGTCCTCGACAAGGACGGCCTCCGCGAGGACCGGTTCGCGCAGCTTGAACGCCGTGCCGTCTGCGCGATGGAATACATTTATTTTGCCCGTCCCGACAGCGACATCAACGCGATCAACCTGCACTCGGCCCGCAAGCGCATGGGTCGGCAGCTGGCGATCGAGGCGTTCACCGACGCCGACGTCGTGACCGGCGTGCCGGACTCGAGCATCTCGGCGGCCATCGGCTACGCGGAGCAGACCGGCATCCCTTACGAGCTCGGCCTGATCAAAAATAAATACACCGGCCGCACGTTCATCCAGCCGTCCCAAGAGCTGCGCGAAAAAGGCGTTAAAATGAAGCTGTCCGCCGTCCGCAAAGTGGTCGAAGGGAAACGGGTCGTCATGATCGACGATTCCATCGTGCGGGGCACGACTTCCTTGCGGATCGTCAACCTGCTGCGGGAAGCCGGCGCGCTCGAGGTCCACGTGCGGATCACGTCGCCGCCATTCTCGAACCCGTGCTTCTACGGGATCGATACGCCGGACCGGCGCGACCTGATCGCCCACAGCAAGACGGTCGAGGAAATCCGCCAGGCGATCAACGCCGACTCGCTGTATTTTCTGAGCCAGCCGGGCTTGATCGAGGCGATCGGCGGGCACGACGGCGAAACCGACCGCGGCCTCTGCCTCGGATGCTTCAGCAACGATTACCCGACGCAAACCGAATTCGAAGACGCGAAAATCGGCTGCGGCTGCGATTAACTACCAAACGAAGTGAACCCGTAAAAAAGCGCCTAATTACTGCTGCAGCGGAGGTGCGAGAGGGAATCCGATGATTTCCCGGCAGCACCCACTTCAGGCGGAATAACGAACTGGCGCATATTGAAGGAGTGAACGGAGTGTCCGAAGCATACAAACAAGCCGGAGTCGACATCGCCGCGGGCAACGAGGCCGTCGAACGGATGAAGAAACACGTGAAGAAAACGTTCCGTCCCGAGGTGCTGACGGGCCTCGGCGGCTTCGGCGGGCTGTTCGGGCTGAACAAAGATAAATACGAAGAGCCCGTGCTCGTCTCCGGAACCGACGGCGTCGGCACGAAGCTGAAGCTGGCGTTCCAGATGGACAAGCACGACACGATCGGCATCGACGCCGTCGCCATGTGCGTCAACGACGTCGTCGTAACCGGCGCCGAACCGCTCTTCTTCCTCGACTACCTGGCCACGGGCAAGCTGGTCCCGGAGAAAATCGAAGCGATCGTGAAAGGCGTGGCTGACGGCTGCGCGCAAGCCGGCTGTGCTTTGATCGGCGGAGAAACGGCCGAAATGCCGGGCATGTACCAAGACGGCGAGTATGACATCGCCGGCTTCACCGTCGGCATCGTGGACAAACCCAAGATCATTGACGGCTCCAACATCGCGCCGGGCGACGCAGTCATCGGCCTCGCATCGAGCGGCGTTCACTCCAACGGATTCTCCCTCGTACGGCGCCTGCTGCTCGAGCAGAAAGGCTATTCGCTCGGCGACAAGCTGCCCGAGTTGGGCGGCCGGACGCTCGGCGAAACGCTGCTGGAGCCGACGCGCATTTACGTCAAACAAGTGCTGAAGCTGCTTGAATCCGTGCAGGTGAAAGGCATGGCCCATATCACCGGCGGCGGCTTCATCGAGAATATCCCGCGCGTCCTGCCGGAAGGCGTCAACGTGGACATCAAGCGCGGCTCCTGGCCGGTTCATCCGATTTTCGGCCTCATGCAGAAGGACGGCAGCATTTCCGATCGCGACATGTACACGACGTTCAACATGGGCGTCGGCATGGTGCTGGTCGTGCCGGCAGACCAGGCCGAGCGCGCCGTCGCCATCGCCAAGGAAAAGGGTGAGCAAGCTTACGTCATCGGCAGCGTAACGGCCGGAAGCAAGATCGTCACGTTCGAGGGCGTGGAGCTTCCATGACGTTTCGAATCGCCGTGTTCGCTTCCGGCAGCGGAAGCAATTTTCAGGCGGTCGCGGAAGCCGCGCGGGACGGGAGGATTCCCGCCTCCGTCGAGCTTCTCGTGTGTGATAAGCCTTCGGCTACGGTCGTGAAACGAGCCGAATCATTCGGAATCGGAACGTTCGTGTTCAACCCGAAGGATTATCCCTCCCGGGAAGCATACGAGCAAGAAATTTTGCGGGAGCTGCAGGAGCGCGGCATTGACCTCGTGGTCATGGCCGGATACATGCGGCTCATTACTCCCGTGCTGGTAGAGCCCTATTACGGACGTCTTATCAATATTCATCCCGCTTTGCTGCCGGCTTTTCCCGGACTGCACGCCGCGAGACAGGCGCTCGACTACGGCGTGAAGATCGCCGGGGTAACGGTGCACTTCGTGGACGGAGGCATGGATACCGGCCCCATCATCGCGCAGCGCGCCGTCGAGGTGCGTGAAGACGATACGGAAGAAACGCTTTACGCCCGCATCCAGCGGATTGAGCATGAACTGCTGCCGGACACGGTCCGCTTGATTGCGGAGGGCCGCGTAACGTTGAATGACCGAAAAGTAAACGTTCGTCTCGGCGATTGATGCCGAAGGGCGACCCGAATAGGAAAGGACGAGACAGACTCATGAGCGAGACCTACGAGATTGCCCTTCGTTACGGCATGAACCCGCATCAGAAAGAAGCGAAGCTGACGGCGGACGGCAAACCGATGCCGCTGACCGTCGTAAACGGAGACCCCGGCTTCATCAATCTATTGGACGCGTTGAATGCCTTCCAGCTCGTGCGCGAGCTTCGTCAAGCGACGGGACTTCCGGCTGCGGCTTCCTTCAAGCACGTAAGCCCGGCGGGAGCGGCCGTCTATGCACCGATGTCGCCTGAACTGGCGAAGGCTTACTTCGTGGACGGCGCGGAGCTGTCGCCGCTGGCGACCGCGTACGCGCGGGCGCGCGGAGCCGACCGCATGTCCTCCTTCGGGGACGCGGCCGCGCTCAGCGACGTGGTGGACGCGTCCACCGCTCTGCTCCTGAAGCGCGAAGTATCCGACCTCGTGGTCGCGCCGGGCTACACTCCGGAAGCCCTGGAGATTTTGAAGCAGAAGAAGGGCGGCAAGTATCTCATCCTGCAGATCGATCCCGAATACGTTCCGGATCCGATCGAGACCCGCACGCTGTTCGGCTTGAAGCTGCAACAGGAGCGTAATAGCGCTGTTCCGGACGAGTCCGTGTTCGACCGCATCGTGACGGAGAACAAGGATCTTCCGGACCATGCGAAACGCGATTTGCTGGTCGCTCTCATCACGCTGAAATATACGCAATCCAACTCCATCTGCTACGCACTGGACGGCCAGACGATCGGCATCGGCGCGGGGCAGCAGTCCCGCATTCACTGCACGCGCCTCGCCGGCGATAAGGCGGACCGCTGGTATCTCCGGCAGCACCCGGCCGCGCTGAACATGAAGTTCCGCGAAGGGCTCGCGCGTGCCGAGCAGAACAACGCCATCGACCTGTGGCTCGAGGACGAAGTGACGCCGGTCGAACAAGCGGCTTGGGAAAGCTGCTTCGAGGAAGTGCCTGCCCGTTTGACGCGCGAAGAAAAGCGCGAATGGCTGAAGGGATTGACGGGCGTTTCGTACGGCTCCGATGCCTTTCTTCCGTTCCGCGACAATCTCGACCGGGCCAGCCGCAGCGGCGTCAAGTACGTCATCCAGGCCGGCAGCTCCCTGCGGGATGAGGAAGTCGTTCAAGCCGCGAACGATTACGGAATGGTCATGGTGTACTCGGGCGTGCGCCTGTTCCATCACTGATGGGAGAAGGGGAAACGAACATGTCTACGAAATGGCAGCAGCTGGCGGATCGTACCGTCCAACAATTGAAAACCAACGCCTATCCGGGCCGCGGCATCGTGATCGGTTTGACGCCGGACGCAACGCGTTATGTGCAAGTGTACTGGATCATGGGAAGAAGCGAGAACAGCCGCAACCGCATTTTCGTGCCGGAAGAGAACGGATATTTGCGTACGGAAGCGCGCGATCCGGCGAAGCTGTCCGATCCGTCGCTCATTATCTATTATCCGCTTCGGCATGAAGGCGGAGCGCACATCGTGACGAACGGCGATCAAACCGACACCATTTGGGAATCGCTGAAGCAAGGCGGAACTTTCGAGCAAGCTTTGGCGCAGCGTACCTATGAGCCGGACCCGCCGAATTTCACCCCGCGCATCTCGGGCATCGTGGATCTGAACGATCGGCAGAACGCCTACAAGCTGTCCATCCTGAAGACGAACGAGAACGACGAGTCCCAAACGAAGCGCCAATTTTTCCATTATGAAAAGGCGATCGCGGGATTCGGCCATTTCATCTCGACGTACCAAGGCGACGGGAACCCGTTGCCCTCGTTCGCAGGCGAGCCGCAGCTCGCTCCGCTGTTCGATGACGATAATGAGACGGCCGGATTCTATTGGAACCTTTTGAACGAGGACAACAAAATTTCCTTGCTGGTCAAGTCGATCCGCATCGGAGACGGCGCGGTAAGTCTCACCGTGATCAACAAGGAATCCGAAGGAGGGGCCTGACTTGCGGATACTCGTCATCGGACGCGGCGGGCGCGAGCACGCCATCGTCTGGGCGCTGAAGCGCGCGGACGGCAGCCGGAAGATTTACTGCGCGCCCGGCAACGCGGGCATCGCGCAGCTCGCCGAGCTCGTGGACATCGGGGAGCTGGAATTCGACCGGCTCGTGAAGTTCGCGCAGGAACAGGAGATCGACCTCGTCGTCGTCGGACCCGACGATCCGCTCGCGGCCGGCATCGTGGACGCCCTCGAAGCGGGCGGGCTGCGCGTATACGGACCTCGCCAAAACGCGGCGGAAATCGAAGGCAGCAAAATTTTCATGAAAAACCTGCTGCACAAATACGGCATCCCGACGGCGAAATACGCGACGTTCACGGATTACGAGAGCGCGAAAGCTTATCTCGACGCGCAGGAGATTCCGATCGTGATCAAAGCCGACGGGCTTGCCGCCGGCAAAGGCGTGACCGTTTGCTTCAGCCGCGAGCAAGCGGACGAAGCACTCCGCGATACGATGCTGAACAAGTCCTTCGGGGCTGCGGGAGACAAAGTGGTCATCGAGGAATTCCTGGAGGGCCAGGAGATGTCGATCCTGGCGTTCGTGGACGGGGCGACGGTTCGGCCAATGTCGCCGGCGCAGGACCACAAGCCGGTGTTCGACGGGGACAAGGGACCGAACACGGGCGGCATGGGCACTTATTCGCCGCTGCCGCACATTCCCCAATCGATCATCGACGTGGCGATCGAGACGATCGTCGAACCGACGGCGCGCGCGATGGTGGCAGAGGGCCGGCCGTTCCGCGGCGTGCTTTTCGCCGGGCTCATGATCACCAAAGACGGGCCGAAAACGATCGAGTTCAACGCCCGTTTCGGAGATCCGGAAACCCAGGTCGTACTGCCGCGTCTGAAAACCGATTTGCTCGAGATTTTCCAGGCGTCCCTGGATGGGCGGCTCGATCGAATCGAGATCGAATGGAGCGACGAAGCGGCCGTGTGCGTCGTGCTCGCTTCGGAGGGCTACCCCGGCTCTTATCCGAAAGGATTGCCGATCGACGGGCTGGACCAAATCAGCGAGGATGACGCCCTGGTGTTCCATGCCGGTACGGCTTCCAAAGACGGCCGGTTCGTCACCAACGGCGGGCGCGTATTGGGCGTCGTCGGACGGGGGCGCGGCATCGCGGAAGCGCGGGACCGGGCTTACGCCGCGGCGGACCGCATAAACTTCCCCGGCAAGCAGAACCGCACGGACATCGCCGCCAAGGCGCTGGTATAACAAAACTCAAAGCCTCGAATCCGGAAAACGGAGTCGGGGCTTTTTCTATTCCCGGTAAAACAGGTTTTTGCGGCGGTAAATCACGTACAAAATGGCGTACACCGTGCCGGCAATCAGCAGCGACTCGACGACGTGATGGGAAACCCAGTCGATGAAAGCTTCCACAGGCTTAGCCTCCTCACCCGATTTCTGTGATTTTCCTAGTGTGCCCAAATGGTTTCGTATTTCTTGACAGCGGTGAAGGATCGTGATAACTTTAATCCATACTATTTTAATCGGAATTAAAGGAATTATGGAAACCGACCTAGGAGGACTCATCATGGAACGTACGATCACGCTGCAACACCAAGGCATTCCGCTCGCCGCCAGCATCCATTATCCGAAGCTTCAGGACAAGGACGCAGACCGCAAGCTTCCGCTCGTCGTCATCCTGCACGGATTCGTCGGCAGCCGCGTCGGCGTGGACCGCCTGTTCGTCCTCGCGGCCCGCGAATTCGCCGAGCGCGGCTCGATCGTCATCCGCTTCGATTTCGCCGGCTGCGGCGAGAGCGGCGGGGAGTACGGAGAGAACGGAATCGACTCGATGATCGCCCAAACCCGCACGGTACTGGACTACGGGTTGGGACTCGATTGCGTCGATCCGCTGAGGGTTACGCTCGTCGGGCACAGCCTGGGCGGCGCGATTGCTCTCCTGACCGGGGCGGCGGATCGGAGGGTCAAGTCCCTCGCGCTTTGGTCGCCGGTCGGCCATCCTTGGAGCGACATCACCCGCATCGTCGGCCGCGAAGTGTACGACCGGGCGATCTCCAAGGGGCGCGCCGATTATCTGGGCTACACGCTGACGCCGGCGTTTTTCGATTCGCTGCAGCTGCATCAGCCGTTCCAGCAAGCGGTCAAGTTCCACGGCGACGTGTTCTTGGCCCACGGCACGAGCGACGACACGATTCCGGCGGATTACACGTTCTTGCTCGAGAAGACGTTTTGGCTCCGGGGAGAAGGGCGCGTGGACAAGAACATCCTGTTCCAGGCGGACCATACCTATTCGAAAGGCGAGCATAAGGCCGAGCTGTTCCGGGCGACCGCCGACTGGCTGAACGCCTACGAAGAGCGCCAACGGGACTGGCATCATTGGAGCATTTAAAAATCGAACAAAATGACGGGATTCATCGAACAAAATGACGCCTTCTCTGCCGCGGTCAACTCTTAAGCGACAGAATGGCGAAGGAGTCAGAACAAACGTCGGTTCAGACGGGTAGCTCCATTCGGTACAATGTAAGCGCATCATGTATCGCTTGCAAAGGAGCAAACCCATGAACTTCGACCTTAACGTTGTGCCGTTCAGCCGAAGGGAATCTTTCCTTGCGGTATCGCTTTTGCCGGGGACGCCGGACCGGCCGGAAGGCCTTTATTTGCGCACCGTACGCGGCGGCGACGATAAGTTCGGAGAGGCTTTTCTCATAGAATTGATCGGTGCGGACGGCAGTCCGCTGCCGTTCCGGACCGATGCAAGGCCGGAACGCATCCGGCTCGAATCCGGATCCGGCGATGCCGAAATTTGCATGCCGGGCGGCGCGACGGTCCGGTTTCGCGCCAGGGGCTGCGGGGTGCGGCTGACCTTCCGGACGGGCGCTTACGATTACGCTTGCCCGGCTGTCGGCCCAAGCTGGGAAGTCAACAGCTTCACGCATGAGTGCCGCTTTCTGCTGACGCCGATCGCCGGTCATCTTCACGTGGAAGCGCCGTGGGATAAAACGAAAACCACCCGTATCGCCGCCGAATTCGTTCATTCGCAGGACGGAACAACGACGGAGTTCGCGGTGGAGGAATATCGCACGGTCCTGGAACCGCGCGTTTCCTGGGAACCGTTCGACGATGCCGCTCAGCGGGTGAAAGCGGAATTCGCGAAATGGCTGCAGGGCAGCCTTCCCGTGCCGGAGCGTCTGCATGCCGGACGGGAGCTGGCCGCCTACATCACTTGGTCTTGTCTCGTTCCGGCGGAGGGAAACCTGACCCGCCCGGCGATGTACATGTCGAAGAACTGGATGACCAACATCTGGAGCTGGGACCATTGCTTCAACGCGATGGCGCTCGTGCGGCAGGATCCGCGGCTTGCCTGGGACCAGTTCATGCTGTTCTTCGACCGGCAGGCGGAGAACGGTTTGATCCCGGACTTCGTCAACGATAAATATGAATTGTGGAATTGCAACAAACCTCCGATCCACGGATGGACGCTCTCCTGGATGATGGCGCGGACGGATTACATCCGGGAGGAACAATTGCGGGAAGTATACGGACCGCTCTCCAAATGGACCCGTTGGTGGTTCCGGTACCGCGACGGGGACGGCGACGGCATCCCCCAATACAACCACGGCAACGACTCGGGTTGGGACAACAGCACGGTGTTCCATAGAGGAATTCCGGTGGAAAGCCCGGATCTGGCAGCCTTTCTTATCCTCCAGGCTGAAGTGCTGGCGGAAATCGCCGGCCGTCTGGGGATGGCCGAAGAAGAGGCGGAATGGCGCCGGCTGGCGGATCTCACGTACGCCAAGATGATCGGGCATTTCTGGAAGGACGGCCGTTTCACCGCCTGCCTGTCCGGTACGCATGAGGAATCGGAAGGCGACAGCCTGCTCCTCTTCGTGCCCGTTCTGCTCGGCAAGCGGCTGCCCGATAATATCCGGAATGCGCTTCTGAACGGACTCAGGGAGAAAGGCCGCTTCTGGACGGCCAACGGTTGGGCGACCGAAAGCGTGTCGAGCCCGTTCTATGCGCCGGACGGTTACTGGAGAGGGCCGATTTGGGCGCCGTCCACGATGCTGCTCGTCGAGGGGGCGGCCGCCGCCGGGGACATGGAGCTGGCGCGGGAAGCCGCCGCCCGGTTCTGCGCCATGGCTTCCCGAAGCGGAATGGCGGAAAACTTCGACGCATTGACGGGCGAAGGGCTTCGCGATCGTGCGTTCACCTGGACCTCGAGCGTATTCCTGATCTTAGCGAACGAATATACGGCGTAAATCGCGATGCTTTCCCCCGTTCGGGCTTCCGGCGGGGGAGTCGTCGTTTGGGAAGAATACGCATCTGTCTGTCTCCGCAAGCGCATGCTAAACTTCATTTATGAAAGCAATCCGGGAGGAGGTTGGCGAAACCGTGACGTTCCGATCGTTGAAGCGGCTTTTCCCGTTCCGCAGCATGCGGGCCAAATTGCTCGTCTGCTTCCTCGTGGTCACGATCATTCCCTTGCTGACGCTCGGGGCCCTGTCTTATTACCAATCCGCGAAAATGGTCAATTCCCAGTTCGGCAAATACGGGGAAAACGCCGTCGCCCAGCTTGAGCAGCAGACAAGCTCCTATCTGAGCCGGATGAAGCAGACGACGGAAGCGATAAATTCCTACTTGCTCGATCCGGCGCGAGCGGACCTCGGCAACGTCGCGCCGACCGCTTACCAGGAGATCCTGGATAAAAACGATTTCGAGGATTTCCTGAAAGCGCTTCATACCGACCGTACCGCCGGCATATACGTCATCACGCGTTCGGGGTATTTCTATGGGGAGAATAACCTCGACGTCGCGAAGCTGGAACGTACCCTCGCTTGGGGAGCGGAATCCGATCCCGCCACAGGCGAAAACTGGCTCGGGTTCTACGTTCAGGAGCATATTGTCGATGCCGGCAGTCCGGAGCGGCCCGTCCTCGGCTTGGCCGTCTCGATCAACAATCCGTACGGAGCGCTCCGCGGAAGCAAGATATTGGTCGAAGAAAACGCGGAGGATTTGCTTCGCGCGTTCCGCCTGTTCGAACGGGATACGAAAGCCCATTTGAAAATCACGGATCCGAAGGGAAGGGTCATCTATGAAACGCAGCCCGGCATCCCGCCCGGAGACCGGGACATCGTATGGAAAAAGAATTTGTCCGCGAACGACTGGACGATCGAAGCCAGGCTCCCTGCCCGGGATTTCTTCCGTTCGTCCGGGATTATCCGGTCCAACACGGTCATGGCCGCCGCGGCTTCGTGCCTGCTCGCGTTCGGGTTCGCTTATTTGTTCTCGTCCCGCTTTACCGCCCGCATCCGCCGTTTGAAGGATTCGATGCAGAAGGTCAGCTTCGGCAAGCTGCACACGAGAACGAAAGTGGAAGCCCGGGATGAGCTCGGCAGCCTGGATATCAGCTTCAACAGCATGGTGGAGGGCATCCAGTCCCTGGTCCGGGAAGTGGAGCGCACCGAAGCGCTCAAGAAAGAAGCCGAACTGAGGGCTTTCCATTATCAAATCAATCCCCACCTGCTGTTCAACACGCTCAACTCCATCCAATGGAAGGCGAGATTGGCCGGAGCGGAAGACATCCGGCAAATGCTTTACCACCTCGCCATGGTGCTGGAAGGCAATCTGGAAATTACGCAAGAGCTGGTGCCTCTTGGCCGTGAGCTGCGCATCATCGAACATTATCTCAAAATCCAGGAAGTGCGGTACGGTCCCGTCTTCCGCTACGAGCTGGAATGCGACGAATCGCTGAAAGATTACCTGATTCCCCGAATGACGCTCCAGCCGTTGTTCGAAAATATATTTTTCCACGGCTTCGAAGACGGCAAAGGCGGCATACGCCTGACGATCAGGGAAGCGGGCAGCCTCCTGCAGCTTGTCCTTACCGACAACGGGACCGGCATTGCGCCCGATAAGCTGAAGCGGCTGCTTCAGCCCGACGCGAAACGGAAAGGAAAGGGAGGACTCGGGGTGCAGAACGTGGACCAGAAATTCAAGCTGCACTACGGCCCTCAGTATGGATTGACGGTTCAGTCGCGGGCCGGCCAAGGCACGACGGTCATGATCCAGTGGCCCAAAAAGGAGGACAACCGGAATGGCGGAGGCAAACACGATTAAAGTATTGATCGCGGACGACGAGAGCATCGTACGGAAAGGCCTGCAAGCCACCGTTCCCTGGCATAAATTCGGGATGGAAGTCGTGGCCGACGCACCTAACGGCCGCAAGGCTTGGGAAGCGTTCCTGGAGCACCGGCCGCAGGTGGTGATCACCGACATCGTCATGCCCGAGATGGACGGAATCGAGTTGTCCCGCAAAGTGAAAAACGAGGATCCGAACGCGAAAATCATCCTGCTCAGCTGCCACCGCGATTTTGAGTATGCCCAGCAGGGGATGAAAATCGGGGCTTCCGGGTATTTGCTCAAAACCGCCTTCGAGGACGACGAATTGGAAGGAATGCTCGAGAAGTTCCGCCGGGAACTTTCGGCTGCGCAGCCCGTTTCTCCCGAAGCGGGTGAAGCGGAAGACGAGCGCCTTGCCACCCTGCTTTATGCTTGGCTCAGCGGGCATGGCGGCCAATTTCAAGGAGAGATGGAGAAGCGAACGCGGGAGAATTGGCATTGGAACGGCCAGCCGGCCTATGTCTATCTGATCAAATCTTCAGGGAACGGAACGGAATGGCGCGAACTGCTTGGCGGGAAAGAAGGGAACGGGAACGGAGGGCCGGACGGTGCCGTCATTCCATTCGGCGAGCACCGCTGCTTCTGGATGTTTCCCCAGTCGGCGGCCGAGTCGGCGGACAGCCTGCTCGTCGCCCTGAAGAGCGAGAGGCCCCAGCTCCTATGGGCGAAGAAAGGGCCGCTGGAGAGCGCGGACGAACGGCTCCAGGCGATCCTGTCCTTGCATAAAGAAGCGGAATTGGAAAAATCGTACGGAGTCACCGCGGGCGATTGGCCGGAGCCGATCTGGAAAGCGGTCAAGCTGCTCCATGAGGATCCGGAGGCGGAATGGACGGTCGGCGACGTGGCCAAGGAAGTCGGACTCAGCCGGAGCCACTTTTCCATCCTGTTCAAGAGAACGGTCGGGGACAGCTTCGTCGCTTTCCAGTATAAGCGCAAGCTGAAGCTTTCTTACGGACTCTTGAAGGATACGCATCTGACGATGCAAGAGATCGCCGAGCGGACGGGACTGGGCGACAGCAAATATTTCAGCAAATGGTTCAAGCGCTGCACCGGTCTGACGCCCAGCCAATACCGCGCACGACAAAAAGACGGCAAGCCCAAAACAGAATGACACCCTCCGGCGCCCATCGAACAAAAGCGCACGAAGGTTCGGATGGTTATCGGTGTTGAACCGCTTTCAGGTTGGCTACAATGAAAGCGGTTCAATTATTTTATATCCGAATGAACAGGGGAGGCATACCGAATGAAAAAGAAATGGTCCATGGCGCTGGCGGCCACGACGATCGCGACGTTGCTGCTGACGGCATGCGGCGGAGGCGGAGGCGGCACGAGCGAAAGCGGCGCGCCGTCCGGATCCCCGGCGGCATCCGGCGGCGGTTCCGCCGGCACGCAGACGATCCGGTTCGCCACGTGGGATACGGGCGACGCCTTGAAGATCGAGCAGGACATCGCCAAGAAATTCGAAGAGAGCCATCCCGGCACGAAGATCCAGGTAGAGGCTTATGCCGACGGTTTCGACCAGAAGCTGGCCGCGGGCTTCGGCGCGACGAACCCGCCGGACGTGATGTACATGTGGGATTTCCCCACGTACCACCAATCGCTGGAACCCCTGGACGGATACGTGTCCAAGGACGCAAGCCTGAAAGTGGACGACTTCTACTCGGGACTGTTCAATTACGGCAAGATCGAAGGCAAGCTGTACGGCATTCCGGCCGGATTTACGAGCCGCGTCGTTTATTACAACAAGAAGCTGTTCGACGAAGCGAAGATCCCGTATCCGAAAGACGGCTGGACTTGGAACGATTTTCAGGCCATCTCCGCCAAGCTGAGCGACAAGGCGAAGAAGCAGTACGGCTTCGGCGTCCGGGCGTCGAACGACACATACGACTTGCAAGGGTTCGTATGGAGCAACGGAAGCTCCTTTATCTCCGATGACGGCAAGAAGATCGACGGTTATATGAACAGCAAGGAAACGGCGCAAGCCATCCAGGTTTTCGGCGACATGGTGAAAAACGGCTCGGCGGTGCTGGTCGGCGGCAAAGGCCAGCAAAGCGGAGAGGACATTTTCAAAGCCGGCAAGATCGCCATGTGGGAAAGCGGAATTTGGCCGCTCGAGTCGTTCAAGACGGCGGGCATCGACGTAGGCACCGTGGAAATGCCGGCGTTTCCGGGCAAACCGGTCAAAGGCGTCATCGCGGAATCCGCGCTCTCCATCGCCAAGGATTCGAAACAGAAGGATCTGGCTTGGGAATTCGTCAAATTCTACGTCTCCGACGAAGCCATCAAAATGCGCAAGGCCGATTTGCCCGTCCGGGTCAGCGTCGTGAACGAGCTGAAATTGGATCAGGATCCGCTGTACAAGCCGTTCTATACGATGCTTGAGCGTTCCGACAATACGCCGGCCTTCCTGCTCAACGCCAAATGGAATGAAGTCAACCGCCAGCTTTCGGCGGCGGTGGAAGCGGTCGTGCAGGGCAGCGACGCCCAGGACGCGCTCAACCAAGCCGTAAAAGACAGCGAGCGCTATTTGAAGTAGAACCGCGCAGAAAGAAGGTTAAGAGATGGCTCAGACCTACCCGCGTCACTCAGGGGAACAAACGGCCAGCCTCAAGCCTGCAAGGAAACGAAGCGGGGGTAGGGCGGTGCCCTACCTCTTCCTATTCCCTTGGATATTCGGATTCCTCGTGTTCACGCTGGGGCCGTTGCTGTTTTCGCTCATCATCTCGTTTTTCGATTGGCCGATCGTAGGGCAGGTTCACTTTATCGGGTTCGGCAATTATGCCGCCATGTTTACGGATGATCCGCTGTTTTGGAAATCGTTCGGCGTGACGATCAAGTTCGCCGCTTTGTTCGTGCCGCTCAACATCGCCGTGGCCCTCGGGCTCGCGCTGCTGCTCAACCAAAACACGAGAGGCACCGCCTTTTTCCGAACCGCCTTCTATTTGCCCTCGGTCATTTCGGGGGTCGCCCTGGCCATGATCTGGTCGTGGGTGTACAGCGGAGATTACGGCATCCTCAATTATTTTCTGTCCTTAGTCGGCGTGCAGGGCCCGGATTGGCTCAATGACAAGCATTGGTCCCTGGCCGCCATGGTCATTGCCAGCCTCTGGGGGCAAGGCTCCATGATGCTGATTTTCTTAGCCGGCTTGAAGGGGATTCCGAAAGACATTTACGAATCCGCTTCGATCGACGGCGCGGGCAAGCTCAGACAGTTCGCGAGCATCACGATTCCGATGCTGAGTCCGACGATCCTGTTCAACCTGATCACTTCGATCATCGCGGCGTTCCAACAGCTGACGCTGGCGCTTCTGCTCACCGGAGGCGGACCGCTGAAGTCGACTTACTTCTACGCCATGTACATGTACGAGAACGCGTTCAAATATTTCAAAATGGGCTATTCCGCGGCGAACGCTTGGTTCATGTTCCTCATCGTGCTCGTATTGACGCTCGCGGTGTTCAAAACGTCGGAAGCCTGGGTGTTCTACGAAGGGGAAATGAAGCGGAAAACGCCGGGAAGGAGGCGTGCGTCATGAAAAAGCTGCCGGTGTACGCCATGCTGTTCCTGTGCTCCCTTCTGTTCATCGCGCCGCTGTTCTGGGCGGTGACCACGGCGCTGAAGTCGCAGACCGAGCTGTACTTGTTTCCGCCCAAATGGATTCCGTCCGTTTGGAAGTTCGGCAATTTCGCCGAAGCCTGGACCAGCCAGCCGTTTAACCTGTTCTTGAAAAACACCCTCGCCGTGACCGCGCTATCGACGCTCGGACAACTGGTGTCGTGCGCCTTGGTCGCCTACGGTTTCGCGAGATTCACGTTCAAAGGCCGCGATTTCCTGTTCCTGGTCGTCCTCGCGACGATGATGATTCCGTGGGAAGTGACGATGATCCCGCAATACATGGAGTTCAATTACCTAGGCTGGATCAATACGCTCAAACCGCTCATCGTGCCGTCCTGGTTCGGTTCGGCGTACTTCATCTTCCTGCTGCGCCAATTCATTCTGACGATTCCGCGCGAGCTGGACGAAGCGGCGACGATCGACGGGGCGAGCAAGCTGGGCATCTTCCGGAAGATCATCGTTCCGCTGATGGGCCCGTCGCTGATTCTCGTCGCCGTGTTCCAAATGATGAACTGCTGGAACGACTACCTGGGGCCGCTCATTTTCCTGAACGACCAGTCGCAATACACGCTGACGCTCGGGCTGGCGCAATTCAAGGGAATGTACGGCGTCGACATGCAGTCCATCATGGCGGTGACCTGCCTGATCTCGATTCTGCCGCTCGTCGTGTTCTTTCTCGCGCAGCGTTATATCGTCGGGGGAATCGCGGGAACGGGCATCAAGGGCTAAATCGGGTTCGAACAACAAAGAGAGATTTCGGAGAGGAGCGGGAAAACCATGCGTTACGAAAAGGGAGAGCGCGACTGGGAGAACCTGGAGGTGCTCGAACGCAACCGCGCGAAGGGCCGGGCTTATTTCATTCCTTATTCCGATTCCGCCGATGCGCTCGGCGGCGACCGGGGGAGCTCCCCCTGGTTCCGTTCCCTGAACGGAGTTTGGAAATTCCATTTCGCGCAAGGACCCGAATGGGCGCCGGAACGGTTTCACGAAGAGGGTTTCGATACGTCGGATTGGGACGACATCCGCGTCCCCGGACACTGGCAGCTGCAGGGATACGGGAAGCCGCATTATACGGATTTATACTATCCTTTTCCGGTGGATCCGCCCCGGGTTCCGGACGTCAATCCGACAGGGAGCTATATACGGGAATTCGTCATGCCTGACCATTGGGACGGCAGAACGGTTTCCGTCAAATTCGACGGCGTGGACAGCGCGTTCCACCTCTGGGTGAACGGAGCGTTCGTCGGCTACAGCCAAGGGAGCCGGCTGACTTCGGAATTCGACCTGACTCCTTATGTGCGGAGCGGTTCCAACCGCATGGCGGTGCGCGTCTATCAATGGTCGGACGGCAGCTATTTGGAAGACCAGGACATGTGGTGGATGAGCGGGATTTTCCGGGACGCGTATTTGATTTCGGAGCCGGCGGACGTCCGTATCCGGGATTACTCCGTCGTCACGGAGCTGGACGGTGATTACCGTGACGCGGTGCTGTCGGTCCGGCTGGAACTCGCGGGGCATTCGCCTGCCGGCCGTGTTCGCCTTCGGCTGTTGGACGCGGCAGGGGAGGAAATCGCCCAGGAGGAGCAACCGATCGGCGGTACGACGCTCGCGTTCGCCCTTCCGGTTGAAGAGCCTGCGTTGTGGAGTGCGGAGTCCCCATATCTGTACCGGCTGACCATAGAGCTTACGGATTCGGACGGCCGCGTTGCCGAGGCCGTGGCCGAACGGGTCGGCTTCCGCAAGGTGGAGGTCCGGGACGGCCGGTTTCGGGTGAACGGCAAGGCGATCCTGCTGAAGGGCGTCAACCGGCACGACCATCATCCGGACACGGGCCGCACCGTGTCGCTGCAGACGATGACGGAAGACGTGCTCATGATGAAGCGGCATAACATCAATGCGGTCCGCACGGCGCATTATCCGAACGATCCGCGCTTCTACGCCCTGTGCGACGAATACGGCCTCTACGTCATGGAAGAAGCGGATCTCGAAACGCACGGGTTCCAGTTGACGGGGAACCTGTCGCGGTTAAGCGACGATCCCGCCTGGCAGGAAGCGTATGTCGACCGGGTGCGCCGGATGGTGGAACGCGACAAGAACCGGCCTTCGGTGATCTTCTGGTCGCTCGGCAACGAATCCGGCTTCGGCTGCAATTTCCGCGCGATGGCCGCGTGGTGCAGGCAGGCGGATCCGACCCGGCTGATCCATTACGAGGAGGACCGGGAAGCGGAAGTATGCGACGTCGTGAGCACCATGTATTCCTCGGTCGAGAAGATGGAGGGCTTCGGCCGGATGGAAGACCATCCGAAGCCGCATATCCTGTGCGAATTCGCCCACGCCATGGGCAACGGCCCGGGCGGGCTGAAAGAATATTTCGAGACGTTCGACGCTTACCCAAGGCTTCAGGGAGGCTTCGTGTGGGAGTGGATCGACCACGGTCTCCGCATGGAGACGGGGGGAAATGACGATTACGCTTACGGCGGGGATTTCGGAGACGTTCCGAACAACGGCAATTTCGTCATCGACGGCCTTGTCCGGCCGGACCGGACGCCGTCTCCGGGGTTGATCGAATACAAGAAAATCATAGAACCCGTCCGAGTCGAGCAAGTCGGCGGCCGCACGGTGCGGGTGACGAACCGCTACGATTTCCTCACGCTGGACCATTTGCATGCCTGCTGGAGTTTGACCGCGGACGGCCGGACCGTTCGCAGCGGCACGGTAACGCTGCCGCGGATCGGCCCCGGCGAGAGCGCCGAACTGGCCATCCCGGCCGCAGCGGCGGAATCGGAAGCTGAGCCGTGGCTGAATTTGTCGTTCACGCTCGCGGCGGATCACGTTTGGGCGGAACGCGGACATGAAGTGGCTTGGGCACAGTTCCCATGGCAAGCTCCGGCTGAGACTGCGGTTACGGTGAAGAAAGTGGCCCACGTCCGCCCTCACAGGAAGTTGTCGAGCGTTCAGGAAGGCCGGATGCTCGTGCTGGAGAACGATACGGCCCGCATCGTCTTCGATCCGACGCGGACGGGAATCGCTTCGTTGCGTACTCACGGCCTGGAGCTCGTGAACGGCGGTCCCCGCCTTCATTTCTGGCGGGCGCCGATCGACAACGACATGTACGTCGTCGAGGATTGGCGCAAGGCGCAACTGGACCGGCTCACGGAAAGGATCGACGGCTTCCGCGTCGACCGCTTGGACGAAACGGCGGTCCGCGCCGTCTGGACGTCGCGCATCGCGCCTCCGGTCTACGATTGGGGATTCCGCTGCGAGACGGCTTATACGGTAACGGGCACGGGATTGATCGTCATCGACGTGCACGGAGTTCCGGAAGGCAAACCTCCGGAGATGCTGCCCAAGATCGGGCTGCAGATGGAGCTGCCGGGACGGATGGATCAGGTGAAGTGGTATGGGCGGGGCCCGGGAGAGAGCTATGCGGACAGCAAGCAAGCCGCGCGGATCGGCGTCTACGGGAACACCGTCGACGGTCTCCATACCCCCTATGTGTACCCCCAGGAGAACGGCAACCGGACCGACGTCCGCTGGGTATCGGTGACGGACCGGGCCGGCAACGGGTTGCTCGCCGCCGGGTCTCCCGTTTTGGAATTCAGCGCCCGCCGGTATACGGACCATGATCTGGAAGCGGCTCGGCATGCCGGCGACTTGAAGCCGCGCGATTTCATCACGCTGAACCTGGATTACCGCCAGAACGGCCTTGGAAGCAACAGCTGCGGACCGGCACAGCTTCCGGCATACGCGTTGAAGGCGGAAGAGTTCCGATTCCGCGTGCTGTTGAAGCCGTATTCGTCGGGAGACGAAGCGCCCGAACGGCTGAGCCGCCGAATGGCGGCCGAAGCCGCGGAAATGCGAAAGGAGGAAGGCATCCATGCTTAACGCGCAAGACGTATTGAATCTTTCCGGCAAGGTTGCGGTCGTGACCGGCGGAGCGTCGGGGATCGGGCTGGCTACGGCCAAACTGCTCGCGTCCTTCGGCGCGCATGCCGTCCTGCTCGATATCAACGAAGCGGAAGGGGAGCGGGCCGCTTCGGAAATCCGGAGCGGCGGCGGGTCAGCCGGCTTCTACCGCTGCGACGTGTCATCCGCGGACAATTGCCGGCTTGTCGTCTCCGAGATCGAGTCGGCGCTCGGACGGATCGACATCCTGTTCAACAACGCCGGCATCATCCGCCGCAAAACGGTGGTGGAGCTGGAGGAACGAGACTGGGATCTCGTGGTGGACGTTTCCCTGAAGGGAGTCTACCTGCTTTCCAAATACGTCATCCCGGTCATGGCGCGCGGCGGTGGCGGAAGCATCATCAATTCCGGCTCCGGTTGGGGCCTCAAGGGCGGCGACCGCGCCGCGGCTTACTGCGCCGCCAAAGCGGGCGTCGTCAACCTGACGCGCGCGATGGCCATCGATCACGGCAAGGACAACATCCGCGTCAACTGCGTATCGCCCGGCGACACGGATACCCCGCTGCTGCGGGATGAAGCGAAGCAGCTGCGGCAGGACGAGGCGGCATTCCTCGCCGACTCCGCGCGCGGACGTCCGCTGGAGCGGCTCGGCACGCCGCAGGATATCGCCAATGCGGTGCTGTTCCTTGCCGGCGACCTGTCCGCATGGGTGACGGGAAGCGTGCTCGTGGTGGACGGCGGCGGCATAGCGTGACGAATAACGCGGGAGGATTCCCGATCAAATAGAATGGAGGCGTACCCTTTGACCCGAACCCGGACTTTTGCCCATCCTTATATTCCGAATACGGTCCCGGAAGTCCAGGCCGAGATGCTGAAAGAGATCGGCCTGGATTCGGTCGATCAGCTCCACGACGCGATCCCCGAATCGCTCAAGCTGAACCGGGACATGAAGCTTCCGCCGGCGATGACGGAACACGAGCTCCGCCGGCATATCGACGCCCTTCTCGCCAAAAACAAGCACGGCGGCGCTTATCTGAATTTTCTCGGAGCCGGATGCTGGCAGCATTTCGTTCCCGCCGTTTGCGACGAAATCAACCAGCGGTCGGAATTCGTGACCGCTTACGCGGGCGAGCCTTATGAAGACCACGGCCGCTTCCAGGCGCTGTTCGAATACCAAAGCCTGATCGCCGAGCTCGTGGACATGGACGTGGTGAACGTCCCGACTTTCGACTGGGCGCAAGCCGCTTCGACGGCGATCCGAATGGCGGGCCGGATTACCGGCCGCCGGACGGCGCTCCTGCCGAAATCGGCGGACCCGGATAAAATCATGATCATTCGAAACTACTGCACGCCCGTTATGGAGCTGCGGCTCGTGGAGATTGACTCCGCTACCGGGCGCATCGACCTGGACGATCTGCGCGCCAAGCTGGATGCTGATACGGCCGCGGTTTACTTCGAAAACCCGGGTTACCTCGGCATTATAGAGGATCAAGGCAGCGCCATATCGGCGTTGGCCCATGAGGCCGGGGCCGTATCCATCGTCGGCGTGGACCCCATCTCGCTCGGCGTCCTGCAGCCGCCCGGCGGCTATGGCGCCGATATCGTCTGCGGGGATCTGCAGCCGCTCGGCATGCATATGAACTACGGCGGCGGGCAGGCCGGCTTCATCGCTACGCGGGACGAAGAAACTTACGTGATGGAATACCCTTCCCGCCTGTTCGGCATCGTGCCGACCGAGGTCGAAGGCGAATACGGCTTCGGCGACGTCGCTTACGAGCGGACCTCGTTCGCCCTGCGCGAGAAAGGGAAGGAATCCGTCGGGACCCAGACGGCATTGTGGGGCATCACCGCAGGCGTGTATTTGTCCCTGATGGGTCCTTACGGCATGCAAGAGCTCGGCGGCACCATCATGCAGAAATCGCAATACGCGGCGAAAAAACTCGCGGCGATCCCGGGAGTCGGCCTGCGTTTCCCCGGCACCGCGTTTTTCAAAGAATTCGTCGTCGATTTCAACGGAACGGGGTTAAAGGTGGCGGAAATCAACCGGCGCCTTGCCGAGGCCGGTATTTTCGGCGGCAAGGACTTGTCCGGCGGGTTCCCGGAATGGGGCCAATGCGCGCTGTACTGCGTGACCGAAATACACTCCAAGGCGGATTTGGACCGGCTGGCGGAAGCGATCGCGAAGATCGTCGCCAAGCCGTAACCCTTCGCCCGATGAAAGGAAGGACATGACGCCATGAAACGGATTCGCAGAGACCATCAAGTGCGGCGATTCCACCAAGCGAAGTGGGATGAGCCGGTCATATTCGAGCTTCACCGCCCGGGTGAGCGGGGGGTCATCCCTCCGGGGAGCGAGGAATCCCTTGCGGCCGAGGTCGGGGACGGTACGGGCCGGATTCCCGACTCCATGCGGCGGAGCGAATTGCCGAAGCTGCCGGAAATCGGGCAGGCCAAGGTGCTCCGGCATTATTTGCGGCTGTCCCAGGAGACGCTGGGTTCCGACCTCAACGTCGAAATCGGACAGGGTACCTGTACGATGAAATACATTCCGAGGATCAATGAGATGCTGATCCGCACGCCCCATCTGACGGAGCTGCATCCGCTGCAGGATGAAGAATCGGTGCAGGGCATGCTGGAAATTTTCCACCGGACGGATCTCGCGATGAGGGAAATTTCCGGCATGGACGCCTTCTCGTTCCAGTCGAGCAGCGGCACGCAGGCGTTGCTGGCCATGGCCTCGATCGTCCGCGCGTATCACGAATCGCGGGGCGAAGGCGACACGCGCGACGAAATCATCACCACGATTTTCTCCCACCCCTCCCAAGCGGCGACGGCGGCGGTGAAGGGCTATAAAATCATCACCTTGCATCCGGACGAGGACGGGTTCCCGGATCTCGAGAAGCTGAAGAAGGCCGTTTCCCCGCGGACGGCCGGATTCGTGGTCGCCAACCCGGAGGATACGGGCATTTACAATCCCCGGATCCGCGAATTTACCGACGTCGTGCACGCGGCGGGCGGCGTCTGCTATTACGACCAGGCGAACGCGAACGGCCTGCTCGGCATTACGCGCGCCAAGGAAGCGGGCTTCGACATGTGCTTCTTCAACCTGCACAAAACGTTCGCCGCTCCCCACATGTGCGGCGGTCCGGCAACGGGGGCGCTCGGGGTTGCCGAGCCGTTCAAACGGTTTTTGCCGGGACCCGTCGTCGATCTGGAGAATGGCCGCTACGTGCTGAAAGGCCAGGAGGACGGAAGCATAGGCAAAGTGCGCAGCTTCCACGGCGTGGCCCAAACCGTGCTTCGCGCCTATGCCTGGATCATGAGCCTGGGACCTGACGGGCTGCGGGACGTGGCCCGGATCGCCGTGCTGAACAACAACTACCTGTATCATAAAATCTTGAAAATCCGCGGGGCGAGCGCGCCCTATATCCGGGGACGCCGCCTGGAACAGGTGCGCTACAGCTGGAAGCAGCTGACCGATGAGACGGGCGTCACGACGGAAGACATTACGCGCAGGATGTGCGATTTCGGCCTGCATTACTGGACTTCCCATCATCCTTATATCGTGCCGCAGCCGTTCACGCTGGAGCCGACCGAGTCTTATTCCAAAGAAGACCTGGACGAATATATCCGCGCTTTGGAGCACATTTCGAACGAAGCTTATTCGAACCCCGAAGCGGTGAAGACGGCCCCGCACAACAGCACCGTCCACCGGAACGACGAATCGTCGCTTGACGATCCGAAGCAATGGTGCATCACGTGGCGGGCTTATTTGAAAAAAGCGCAGGAGAATTGAATGTTCGGGTACTTCAAGGACATGCTGCGCCTGCCCGGCGGAGTCCGCCGTTTTCTGGCGACCGAAGCGCTGTACGGGATCGGGATCGGCATGTATGCGCTTGTTCTCAATCTTCATCTCTTGTCGCGGGGATTGAGGGAAGACGAGATCGGCAAGCTGGCTTCCGCGGGCATTCTGATCATGGGGGCGCTGGCCATTCCGGTGTCGTTGCTTGCGAACCGTCTGGGCCGGAAACGTCTGCTTGTCGCGGGCATTCTGTTCATCGCCGCCGGAAACTTCATTTACGCGGCCGCGGTCGAACGCGCTCTCTTCTATGGCGCGCAAGCCGCCGTTTCCATCGGGCTTGTGCTCGTGGAGACGACCGAGGTTCAGCTGCTGTTCCAATACTGTTCAAGCAGGAAGGACGAGGCGCGGGCGTATTCGCTGATGTTCGCCGTTTTTACCGCCTTTTCCGGCGCGGGTACGCTGCTCGCGGGACACTTGCCCGGCGGACAGGGGGGATCGGGAGATTACCGGCTCCCCCTGCTGCTCGCCGGTTTCGTATTGCTCGCGCACGGCATCGTCCGGTTTCTATGGCTTCCGGGCGATCGAAGCGCAGCCGCCGGGAAGGAAAACGGGCGTCCTCTCTCCACCTCCCGCGGTATGCGAACGTTGCTTGCGGATAAGCGGCTTTGGCTGTTCTCCCTCTTCCTGGCTTTGCTGGGGGGCGCTTCTTCGCTCACGGGATCGTTCCTGAACGTCATCGTGAAATTCCGGCTTCATTGGACGGACGACAAAGTTTCCCTGCTGCTGGCTCTGGGAGGGTTGGTCCTGTTCGCCGCATCGCTGCTGACTCCGTGGGTGATGGAACGCTTCGGTGCAGAGGCGGCGATCGCCGCCGCGTTCATCGGCAACGTCGCGCTGTTCGCCTTGCTCTACCTGCGAATGCCGGTGCCGCTGTTCACGGTCCTGTTCCTGCTCCGGGGAGGAGGGCTCACGTTGCTCTCGAATCTGGCGGACAGCCGGTTGATGTCCGTTTTCGCGGACGGCGAGCGGAACCTTTTCGCGGGCATGCGTTCGGTATTCCGCAGCGCGGGTTCATCCGCCGCGACATGGTTCGCGGGTTGGATCATGGCCGGAGAGGATTACAGACTCCCGTTTGCGTTGACTGCCGCCGCGCTGCTGCTTGGCTATCTGCTCTTCCGCCGTTGGATCCGCCCCCTGGTTGACGGCGTGACCCGAGGCTCGGAGAAAGATCAACGAAAGGAGCCGTCTTTGTCCGCTTAGCGGCAAAGGCGGTTTCTTTTTGTCGATTTACCCCTGATGCCGAGCGTCGCTGTCGGTACGCAGCATTCGCCGAAGCGGCTTAACGGGAAAAGTTCCCGCTATTTTGCGGTTTTTTACGGTTTTCTTAAAATTAATGGGAAAAAGTCCAACTAATCTGATCGTTTCATGGTAAAGGATGCTTTTAGGGTAATTTTAGGGGTAAGTTTTCCTGTTATTATTGCCAATCATCAATCTCTCGGATATTTAGTGGGAGTTATTCCCGCTAAATGTCGACTACTCGAAAAAAGTCGGAAATATTTTTCAAAAAATCCTTCTTTCGGTCTATCCGAACCGCGGTTTGCATCGTCTAATGAGTATCCCAATGACGAGCAAAAAGCGGGAAGGTGAAGAGCATGAAGGAAAAACGGTCGCCCCGAACGGGAAAATGGGGCTTGATGCTTATAGGAGCTTTGCTGCTGGGAAGCCAGGCGGGGTGCCATTTTGAAGGAGGATGGATCGGAAGCGTGCTTGCGGCGGAACCGGCGGGGCCGGAGGATGCGGATGATCTCGATCCGCTGCAGATCGGAATTCCGCCTTCCGGCAGCCCCGCGGAATCGCCGGCGACCGAGACGCCGGAGGGTGGAGCTCCCGTACCGGCGAAGCTCGGACCGCCCGGCGGAGGAGCCCCGCCGCCGGTCTCGACGACGGCGCCGGACCCGTCCCCTCCGCCGGCGGCCAGCCCGGACCCCGGTCCCGTCGCAACGAAGCCGCCTTCCGAACCGTCTCCGCCGACCAAACCGCCGGCGGCCGCGAAGCCGGAAAAACCGGCGCCATCGAAGAAAGAGCGCAAGGTACTGGCGCTTACGTTCGACGACGGGCCGGACGGCAAGTATACGCCTCAGGTGCTGGACATTTTGAAAGAGTACGGCGTGAAAGCGACCTTCTTCGTGGTCGGCACGCAGGTGGAGAAAAATCCGGACACGATGAAGCGGATCCTGAAGGAAGGACACGACATCGGCAACCACAGCTGGTCGCACGCCGATCTGACCAAGTTGTCTGGTCAGGCGCTCGCCGACCAGATCGACCGCACGCAGAAAGCCGTGGAGAAAGCGACCGGCGGCTATACGCCGGATCTGGTTCGGGCGCCTTACGGTTCCGTCTCCAAGCCCTTACTGGACTATGTGCATGAAAAAGAACTGCACCACGTGCTATGGACGGTCGATCCGAGAGACTGGGCAGGGACTTCGGTCTCCGCCATGCGCGCCAATATCCGGAAACACGCCCGTCCGGGAGGCGTCATCCTGCTCCATTCGTTCGGCGGCAAGAAAGACGCGCTGGAGCACACGATCGAATTGCTGCCCATCATCATCCAAGATCTGAAGAAAGCCGGTTACGAATTCGTCACCATCGACGACATGATCGATTCCCAAACCGCGAACTCATCCGTCATTAAATAAGCACGATCAACCGAAGCGGAGCATGCCGCTTCGGTTTTTATTTTCTCTTAGATTAATCCAAGTCTGCGTTTCCTCTGACACCGCGTTAACGTTGAGGGTCTATCGTTATTTACGTGGGGATTTGATCATGCGATAGAGAGGAAGATTTACAGATGTTGAATTGGAAAAAATGGCGCAAGAAAGCGCTGCTGCCCGCACTTGGACTGGCCGTGCTGACCGTAGGGATCCCGGCGGCGGTTTACGCGAAAAACCCGGCGGCTCCGCAAGGTTCCTCGAATAACGGGGTCGCGGTCAAATCCGTGGAGTTTGTCGGCATGCCGGCACCGAGCACGGCGGCCGACATGGCCAAGCTGTATACGACGGCCTCAGTCAAAGTGACTTACTCCGACGGTTCTTCGAAATCTTTCCCTCTGTCCTACAAAAAATTGTTCAAGTCGACCGATAAGGTCGGCGGTACGATCGCCGGCGTCGCCGTAGACGCCAAAGGAAGTCCGATCATGGACACGACGAACCCGAGCCAGCCGGTTCCTTACGTCTCGGAAGACCCGGACGCGAACAGCCTGTTCTCCGTGCCGGGCATGAAGGCTGACGGCAAAGGCGGCAACGCCCTTTCGCTCGTGACGCATTATGAATACATCAACCGCGCATACGGCACCGTGCCGGCCAGCATGAGCTTGACTACGATCGACCAGAACAAAACGACGGGCGAACTGACTCCGGTCACCCTGAAGAAAATCGATTTCTCCGGCGTCGGCGGCCTGTGGATTCCCTGCAACGGCTCGCTGACCCCGTGGAACACCCACCTCGGAAGCGAAGAGTACGAAGGGGACGCCCGCGCGTTCGAAGCCGATCCGACGAAGACGTACACGGGCAGCTTCGTACAGAATTACTACGGCGATACGACGAAGGTCGGCAATCCTTACGCCTACGGCTACATTCCGGAAGTGACGGTGAAAGCCGACAACTCCACCAGCGTCGCGAAGCACTACAGCATGGGACGTTTCTCCCACGAGCTCGGCAAGGTTGCCCCTGATTTCCGTACGGTTCTGTTCGGAGACGACGGCGGCAACACGATGCTGTTCATGTACGTAGCCGACAAAGCGAAGGACCTGTCCGCCGGCACGCTGTATGCCGCGAAATGGGTACAGAAGAGCGCCGACAACGGCGGCTCCGCCGACCTGCAATGGATCAAGCTGGGCCACGCGACCGACAAAGAAGTGAAAGCCTACGTCGATCAAGGCCTGAAATTCAGCGACATTTTCGAAACGTCCGATGCAGCCGCTGCAGGCTTCACGGCCATCAAAACCTATCCTTCCGGCAAATTGGAGTACCTGAAAGTGAAGCCGGGCATGGAGAAAGCCGCAGCGTTCCTCGAATCCCGCCGTTACGGCGCGATCGTCGGCGCAACCGCCGAATTCAACAAGATGGAAGGCGTCGCGTTCGATACGAAGTCGAACAAAGCCTACATCGCCATGTCCTACGTCGAGAAAGCCATGGAGAAGGACACCAAAGGCGCCGATCCGGCGGACGACATCCAAGTGAACAAAATTTCCGCGGGCGTTACTTATGAGCTGACCCTGACGGGCAAACAAAAAGACAAAGCCGGTTCCTCGATCGACAGCGCGTACGTTCCTTCGTTCATGCAAGGCCTCGTCGTCGGCGAAGACCTGGCGGCTCCGGATGCTCTCGGCAACAAGGCGAACCCGGACAAGGTGGCGAACCCGGACAACCTGAGTTTCTCCCAGGAACTCCGCACGCTGTTCATCGGCGAAGACAGCAGCCTGCACGTCAACAACTTCGTATGGGCGTATAACGTCGACACGAAGAAGCTGTCCCGCGTTCTGTCCACGCCTGCAGGCGCCGAAGCGACGGGCCTGTCGGCGGTCGACAACCTGAACGGCTTCAGCTACGTCATGTCCAACATCCAGCATCCGGGCGATGAAATGATCGTCGCGGACAGCTTGAAAGCCGACGTAGAGAACTACATCAATCAGAACTTCGACAACAAGAGCTCCGGCCTCGTGGGCTACCTCTCCGGTTTGCCGACGAAACAGCAAATGCTGGCCGCGAAAGCGGACGAAGCCAAGCTCGTGGAGCTGCGCGAGAAAGCCAAGAACGGCGGCGCTTCGATCATCGTGACGAAAGGCGCCAAGGACATCGTGATCGTGAAGGGCTCCCACAAGCTGTCCATCCGCGTAGGCTCCAAGACGGCGACGCTGGACGGCAAAACGATTACGCTCCCGAAGGCACCGGTCAACAAGCAAGGCAGAGTTTGGATTAACGCCGGAGCGCTGGACCAACTTTTTAATCCATAAAATCAGGCTTTTTGATGAAGTTTACCCGAAGTCGCCGGGACCCCTCCCGGCGGCTTTGCCATTCCATAAGAAACGAGGATGAACATGAAGAAAAAATTCGCCTTATGGACATTCGTACTCCTCTTGGCTTCGTCCATGTATATGCTCGGCACGATCCGGCCGGACGCGTCGGCGCACGAAGGCTCCCATACGACGGAGGAAGGGGAAGCCGCGGAAGGCAGCATTACCGTTTATTTGGACGGTCGGCTGCTTTCGACGCCGGGCTCGGTTAGCAGCGACTTGGCGGAAATCCGGGTGTCCCCGCAAGACGTGGCGGATGCTCTCGATCTGTCATACCGCTGGGATGAGGGGGCGCGCACCGTCTATATCGACGGTAAAGAACTGCCGGCGGCCGCAGACCCGGTGAAAATCGGGGCTAACGTGATGGCGGTGGCGGAACCGTTGGCGAATGCGCTGGGGCTGCAATACGATTATGACGATGCGGGCCATACGGTGATGCTCGGCACGCCGAAAGCGGAGAAGCAGTTTCACGAGGAAGAGTCGAAAGTCCGGGACGTTTTCGAAGGAAAAGGATTGACGCCGGCCGTGGAAGCCGACGGGACGAAGACGTTCACGCTGACGGCCGAAATGGCCGATTGGGCTCCCTTGAAAGGCGTATTGACGACCGCCTGGACCTACAACGGACAAGTTGCGGGACCGACGCTTCGGGTAACGGAGGGGGACAAAGTCCGCATCAAGTTCCTGAACAAGCTGCCGGAGCCGTCCACTATCCATTGGCACGGCTTGCATCTGCCGAACGCCATGGACGGCGTGCCGGGCATTACCCAGAACGAAGTGCAGCCGGGCAAGGAATTCGACTACGAATTTACCGCAAGCCATCCCGGAACGTTCATGTACCATGCCCACTACGACGATATGAAGCAAATCGTGGGAGGCCTTTACGGAGCCTTCATTATCGATCCTGCCAAGAAGCCGACCCCCGTACCGGCATCCGGCGATTTGGCCGACGGCATGGCGTTCGATAAGGATTATACGATGGTTCTCGCGAGGATGAACGTGAACGCGGCGATGGACGACGAGCCGGACTATTTCACGATTAACGGCAGAAGCTACCCCGACACGCCGCCCATCGAGCTGAAGAAGGGACAAACCGCGCGGGTCCGCATGATCAATATCGATCCGGTCGACGTCCACACGATGCACCTTCACGGCATGGACTTCCAGGTCATCGCCCGCAAAGGCCATCCGGTCAAAACCGTGGAGACGATGAACACGGTACTTATCGGTCCGGGAGAAACGGTGGACGTCGCTTTCCGTGCCGACGCTCCGGGCGACTGGATGTTCCACTGCCACATCCTCGACCATACGATGAACGGCGGGGAGCATGCGAACATGGGCGCCGAAATGGGGGGACTCATCACCCTCGTCAAAGTTTCGGATTTCTAAAAGCCTTCCGCAAAATGCAACATTGGCACCAAGACATCCGTCTATTCTTGTGGTTTAATGAATGAAAACCGAGTACGGACGGAGGAATGGCATGCCCGCAAAGTCGAGATTTCCCCGTGCCTTAAGGCTGCCGCTTACGATTTTGGCGGCCGGCGCGATCTTCTCCATGGCCGCCTGCAGCGGCGGTTCGAAGGAGCCGCTTGCGTCGAACGCCTCAGCGACGCCGATCCCGACGGAATCCGCGTCTTCGTCGCCGGCTTCTTCCCCGGAGGCCCCGGCGTACACGGCGCCGCTGACCGGATTGCCGGTCGACCATGAAATCGCGAACCGGCCTTTCGCCGTCATGATCAATAATCTCGCGCCCGCCCGACCCCAATCCGGGCTGACGCAGGCGGACACGGTGTGGGAGCTGCTGGCGGAAGGCGGCATCACGCGTCTCGTGGCCGTTTTCCAGAGCAAGGAGTTCACGGATCCAATCGGTCCGGTCCGCAGCATCCGGCCTTATTTTATCGAAGTCGGCGAATTCTACGGCGGCGTGCTCGTCCACGCCGGGGCGAGCAATGACGCCTTCGCCATCCTCCGCGGCCAGCATAAGCAGGATCTCGACGAGATCACGAACGCCGGCGCCTTCTTCTGGCGGGACAAGACCCGCAAAGCGCCGCATAATCTGTACACGAACCTCGAGAAACTGAGGGCCGGAGCGGCCCATCTGAAATACCCGGATACGGCATCGATGCCCGCGCTTTCCTTCAGCAGCGCTCCCGACCTGACGGGGGCGGCTCCCGCGTCGGAAGTGAACATCCAATTCGAACTCAAGAGCTATAAGGTATCGTACACCTACGATGCCGCCAAAGGGCTGTATGCCCGGTTCATTAACGGCAAGCCGCACGTCGACAAGAACAACGACGAGCAGCTGACCGCGAGCAACCTGGTCGTCCTTGCCGCCAAAACCGCGTCGTACGACGATTACGGAAGGCTGGAAGTCGATCTGAAAGGCGGCGGGGATGCGGTTCTCATGCAGCAGGGCAAAGCGATTACCGCCAAGTGGCGCCGCGACGGAAACATGATCCGGATCGAGAAGGACGGCAAGGAGCTGCCCTTCGTGCCCGGCGTCACGTATTACCACGTCGTGCCGAACCGGGCGGCGCTGTCGAACTACGTCACTTATCAATAAAAGAACCGAGACGGCTCAGGGAAATCCTGGGCCGTTTTGCTTTTTCCGGGTCCGCACCCGACGGTTATGAAATTCCCTCCGTCCGGCAATCTTAAAGAAACTGTCGAAGTTGTCGATTGTTGCCCGGCCAAGCTATACCGGGACTTTACACTGTGATAATATAGATAGGGCTAATTCACCAATTTTCACCTTTATGCGGGAAAGAAGGGCTGTTCGTGTTTAAGAAAAAGGATATTTTCTTCAAAACGCTCGAGCAAATGGCCGACGTCATCGTGGAGGCCGTCGATCGGTTCGCCGTGTCCGTCAGCGGCGAGCTGCCGAATATGGCCGATTTCACCAAAGAAATGAAGGATTTCGAACATCGCGGGGACGACTTCACGCACACGATCATCACGGAGCTGAACAAAACGTTTATCACCCCGATCGAACGCGAAGATATCATGGAACTGGTCAAACGCCTGGACGACGTGCTCGACGGCGTCGAAGCCTGCGTATCCCGTTTCGACATGTACCACGTGACGAAGTCCGACGTGAACATCCGCAATTTCGCGGACTGCCTGCGCCGCTGCTCGCTGGAAATCAAATCGGCGATCTATTTGCTGACCCAGAAAAAGCTGCTCGCGATGCAGCCGCACTGCGTCAAGCTGCACGAGCTGGAGAACGAAGGCGACGTCCTCATGCGCCAAAGCGTCAAGCATCTGTTCCAAAACGTCACGGATCCGATCGAGCTGATGAAATACAAAGAGGTTTACGAACGGCTGGAGGAGACGACTGACTCCTGCGAGCATGTCGCCAATACGCTGCAATCGATCATTATGCGCAACTCCTGACATTCTCAAGGCAAGGACGGATCAAACCAAAATGGATCTTACAATGACATTGGTTGTCATCATCGTCATTCTCGCGCTCGGCTTCGACTTCATCAACGGCTTCCACGACACGGCCAACGCGATCGCGACGGCCGTATCGACGCGCGCGCTGACGCCCCGCAGGGCGATCCTCCTGGCGTCCGCGATGAACCTGCTCGGAGCGCTCTTGTTCACCGGCGTCGCGAAGACGATCGGGGGCAAGGTGACGGACCCCTTCAAACTGGAACACGGGCTGACGGTCGTCATCGCCACGCTGATCGCGGCGATCGCCTGGAACCTGATCACCTGGTGGAGAGGCCTGCCGTCTTCTTCTTCCCATGCCCTCATCGGCGCGCTGGCCGGCGCGGCGATCGCTTCGGAAGGCTGGGACGGCATTAACTACGGCGGTTTTTCCAGCATCGTCATGGGTCTCGTGTTTTCGCCGATCATCGCATTCGTCGGCGGCTTCATCATCATGTTCGTGTTGAAGCATCTTCTTGCGAATACGAGCCCCCATCAAGTGAATAAAGTGTTCCGTAAGGGACAATGGCTGACGGCGGCGTTCCAATCGTTCACCCACGGTACGAACGACGCGCAGAAGGCGATGGGCGTCATCACGATGGCGCTGATCGCGGCGAACGTCCAAACGGAACTGGAAGTCCCCTTGTGGGTGAAAATCGCCGCGGCGCTGTCCATGGCACTCGGAACGTCCGTCGGCGGCTGGAAGATCATCAAGACGATGGGCACGAAAATTTTCAAAATCGAGCCGATCAACGGATTTTCCGCGGACCTCAGCTCGGCATCGGTCATCTTGACCGCGACGTTGACGCATTTTCCGGTCAGCACGACGCATGCCATCACGTCCTCGATCCTCGGCGTCGGCGCGGCCAAGAAGTTCAACAGCGTTCGCTGGGACGTCGCGGGCCGCATTATCGTCACCTGGATCATCACGATTCCGATCGTGGCGGTGCTGGCTGCTCTGATTTACAAGGTGCTAAGTTTGTTCCTTCCCTGAATCGGGTACAGACTATAGAAAATGGGCGCCTCGATCCGAGCACAGCTTTTATCCCGACGATACAATAATAGCAGCAGGCCGATCGACGACATCTTCAGGCTGGAGGACACCGATGCTGGCACCAACGGAACAAGCGAAGTCATGCGAAACGTTACTGAATGAATTTCGGCGGGACCGGAAGCCGGCGTTCGGGGAGAAGCTCATCTTCTCCGGCGTGGGCACCCGCGACGTGTACAATATCAGCGCGCCGTTTCCCGATGGCGGGGAGCCGGTCATCGCCGGCCGCGTGGAGGACCGGGACAGCGAAGCATCGGAAGTGATGTTTTTCGTCAACCGAAGGGGAGAATGGGTTCCCCGTCCGGGGGCGCCCGTGTTCCGTTTGCAGGATCCGTTCTTCGCCTTCGTGCAGGGCGAGCTCGTTTTCGGCGGCGTGGAAGTTTATTTCGACGGGAACGATCCCCATTTCGTCACTTCGTGGCGAACCGTCTTCTATCGGGGCAAAGACATCGCCGGATTGAAGCCGTTCGCCAAAGGGCCGCTCACGATGAAGGATATCCGGCTCGTCGATCTGCGCAACGGCAAAATCGGCGTGTTCACGCGCCCGATGATGGTGGACGGAGCCCGTGCCCTGATCGGATACGTGGAGATTGCGGACCTGTCGGAGCTGACCGAGCAGGTCATCGACGACGCCGAGCTGCTTCGCCATCAATTCCTTCCGGAGGAATGGGGCGGCGCCAACGAAGCGCATTTGCTGGGCAACGGAATGGTCGGGGTTCTCGGCCACATCGCCTGGATGGAGAACAACAACATCCGCCATTATTATCCGATGGCGTTCGGCTTCGATCCCGCGACGCGGCAGTCTTCGCCCTTGAAGCTCCTTGCGGAGCGCAGCATGTTCCCGGAGGGACCGGCCAAACGCCCCGATCTCCAAGACGTGTTGTTCAGCGGAGGGCTCGTCCGGATGGAGGACGGCAACGCCTGCATGTACACGGGAGTCAGTGACGCGGAATCGCATACGATCGTCATCGAGGACCCGTTCCTGGAATACGAAAAATGATCGCGGGGCCGGCAAGGCACGGGAAGAATCCGTGCTTGCCGGCCCCGAAACGCGTTTTCGGGATTATCTCCGCCTTACTCTCTGCTTGCCGCTTGAGCGGGAACGGGACCGGACGGTGCCGCCTTTCTTGCGCCTGGACGACCGGCGCCGCCTTGAAGTCCGGCCTGAGCTCAGAGAGGCGGTTGCTGCCGCCTTTCCTCCTTTGCCCATGATGAGCCGGAGGAGCGGGGCCATTTGCCGCATGGTCCCGACGAACTTCTGGATTTTGCCTACCGTGCCCATAACCCCCTCGATGCCGCCGAGTCGGTCAAGCATCTGCTTCCAATCGCCGAGGTTCCCCAGATTACCCAAAAGTCCGGGCTTAGCGCCGCCTTGGCCCCCGGGAATCACCTGCGGGTTCGCGAACGCGGGAGGACCGCCGAATGGATTTCCGAGACCGGGGTAGATCTGGCCGCCGCCGAAAGGCTGCCCTCCGAAAGGCTGCCCTCCGAAAGGTTGCCCGCCGCCGCCGAAAAACGACCCTCCGAAAGGCTGCCCTCCGAAAGGCTGGCCGCCGAAGCCGAAGCCCTGCGGCTGATTCAAGCCGCGAAGCGATAGAGTTTCGCGATCGTTCATGAAGTCACACCCTTTCTGCTATAACGTATGATGGCGAATGCCCCGGGGTATGGACGAATGCCCTGCCTTTTCCGCGATTTTAACCCGGTAATGCGTGAATACGTCAATGCTTGAAGAACTTCACGAGACAAAGTACAATGAGGGTAGGAATCGCGTTTCAAGCGAGGAAATCGGGGAAATCGGGGTGCGGCATGCAGCTGAAGAAATTGAATGACCCATCGATCGACCAATTGTTCGAGGCCATCCTGACGCTGAAGAGCGTTGAGGAATGTTACATATTTTTCGACGATTTGTGCACGGTGAACGAAATCCAATCGCTGTCGCAGCGGCTGGAGGTCGCCCGCATGCTGGGCAAAGGCAACACCTACAACCAGATCGAGACGGAAACCGGGGCGAGCACCGCCACGATTTCGCGAGTCAAGCGCTGCCTGAACTACGGCAACGACGGATACAAAATGGCGCTGGACCGGCTGGGCCGGTTCGGCGGGGGCAGCGCGGAAGCCTCGGAATAATTCCGCGAACATCGCGAAAGCCGCCAGGGAGCGATCCCCGGCGGCTTTCGCTTTCAACGGCGCCGCAGCTTATTCTTGTTCTTCCTCCGGAATCGGCCCGTCCTTGAGCCCCAAGTCTCCGCGCACGATATCTACCATCTCTTCCACGGCTTCGCTGACCATATCGAGGGGAGAGACGTCCTGCTGGTCCGGCGGCGTCGGCACGGTCGCCTCCATATCCCCGCTGAAATAATGCGGCTGAGGTTTTTCTTTCTTCATCGCACAACACTCCCTTCCTACCCCTACATTACCCACGCCCGGCCAAAATATCCGTTGCCCGCCCACATTTTGGTAAGTTATGCTAAAGGCGTGGTTCCGACAAACTTCTGGAGGGACGGCCATGGGATTCCTGCAGTCGGTCCGGTTCAAAATCATCGCGGGGTTCGCTCTCATCCTCGCGCCGATGGTCGCGTTCCTGATTTATAACAACCTGTATGCCACCGGGATCGTCAGGCAGCAGGTCTCTTTGCATTACGACAACTCCATGGAAGTGCAGGTCAGCGCGAACGACGCCATCCTGAAGGCCACCACCGACTATCTGATCCAGCTCGGAACGAACTCCGACAACGATATTTTGCTGCTCAAGACGCTCCCGATCGACAGTCCGGACTATACGCTCGCCAAGCTGAGGATGTACAACCGGTTCGTGATGGATACCGGATACTACAACATGGTCGATACGTTCTTCATCTATTCGAAGAGAGAGCAGGAATCTTTCTTCGCCACGCAGCTCAGCCAGAAGTCTCCCGAGCTCTATCAAGCTCTAGCGGATTACTCCCGCAAGTTCGCGTCCGGCAATCCCGGCACCCAAGACGAGCGCTGGGACTTGATCGCCATTCCGGGGGACTACAATTACCTGATCAAAACGGTGGATCTGGGCCTCGACCTTTACGCCGGGGCGCTCGTCCGGACGGATACGCTGAATAAGGTGCTGAGCAAGCTGGACGTGGGCGAGGACGGCACCGCGTACATCATGGACGCGTCGGGTCGCGTCGTGACGTCGGGCGCAGTGCCGGATTCCCAGGACGAGTCGTTCCGGCGGACCGTGCTTGCGATGAAGGAGCCCTACAAGACCGTCCGTTACAAGGGTAAACCGCTGCTCGTTTTGACGCACCCGTCCGAATTTTCGGATTTGCATTACGTGATCGCCACCTCGGAAATGTATATTTTGAGCAACCTGCCGGTTTTTCAGAAAATGTTGTATTTGTGGATCCCCCTCATCGTGGCGGGCGTGCTGACCGGTTACTTGGTGTTCCTGCAGCGCTTCATGTTCCGTCCGCTCGTCCGGCTGATCCGCGGGATGCGCAAGCTCGGGCAAGGCCAATTCGACGTACGGCTTCCCGTCCAGGCAGGCGGCAGCGAGTTTTCGTTCATGTCCTCGACCTTCAACCAGATGGCCGAGCAGATCGAAAGCTTGAAAATCGACGTGTACGAAGAGCGCATTCGCGTCCAACGGGCCGAGTACCAGCATCTCCAGGTTCAGATCAATCCCCATTTTTACATGAACAGCCTCAATATCATTTACAACCTCGCCGCGCTGAAAGATTTCAAATCGGTGCAGAAGCTGTCGCTGCATCTGGCCGATTATTTCCGGTTCCTCATGCACGGCAACCGGACGGCCGTCCGATTGGAAGAGGAGATCCGCCACATCGGGCACTACCTCGAAATCCAGAAGCTGCGCTACGTGGACAGGCTGGAATACGAGATCAAGGTCGATCCCCGGCACCATGGGTGCGAGATCTCTCCGCTGCTTCTGCAGCCGTTCGTCGAAAACAGCATCATCCACGGCTTCAACAAGCGAGTGCAGGACGGGACGCCGTTCCGGATCGAGGTCGCTTCCGAGGAGGACCCGGAGCATCCCGAGCGTTACGTTCGGCTGTTCGTCCGGGACAACGGGCCGGGACTTCCGCCCGAAATGCTGGAAAGCCTGAACGGCGGCGCTTATTTGGATGGGTCGGGCGAGCAGCATCTGGGCATTTGGAATATTTTGCGGCGGTTCCGGATGCTGTACGGGGAAGACGGCGGCGTGTACTTCGGCAACGGAGAGCCGGGAGGCGCAGTCGTGGAAGTGAAGCTGCCGGTCAACCGCGCGGAAGCGCTGCAGGAGCCGGCGGCAGCAATAGAGTCCGAGAACGAAAAGGAGGAGATCCCTTTTGCTTACCATGCTCGTGGTGGACGATGAAATTTACGCGCTCAGAGGCATCACCCAAGGCATCGACTGGGGAGATCTGCCCTTCACCGATATCCTGGAAGCCAGGGATGCCGCGGAAGCGAAGCGGGTGCTGGAGTCGCGGCAGGTCGACCTCGTCGTCTCGGACATCGAAATGCCGGGTGACAACGGGCTGGAGCTGCTGCGCTGGATCCACGCCAACCGGCCGGACACGCTGACGGTGTTCCAGACCGGACACGCCCGGTTCGATTACGCGAGGGAAGCGCTGCAGCTCGGCTGCTTCGATTACGTGCTGAAGCCGGTGGATCACGACTTGCTCAAGGACATCGTCAGCCGGGCCGTGACGGAGATCCAGACCCGCCGGCAGCGGCAGGCGTTCGAGGAGACGCTCGCGACTTACCGCAGCCAGTGGGCGGCGCAGCTGCCGATCCTGGTGGAGCGGTTCTGGCAGGACTTGCTCGCCGAGCGGATTCCGCTCGCGCCGGAGCGGCTGAATCGCCAGCTGGAATCATACGGCATCCCGTTCCGGGCGGACGGGCGCGTGCTGCCGGTGCTGCTGAGCGTCGAGGAATGGAGCGTCGAGCTGGACGCGAGGGACGAGAGCATCATGGAATACGCGGTGCGTAAGGCGGCTGTAGAGATGATTCCGGGGGAGCATGCCGGAACGGCTTTGCAGGACCGCGGCGACTTGAACCTGCTGTTGCTGTTGCTGGGTCCGGATGAGCAGGTGGACCGGCAGGCATTGCTTGAGCGATGCGGGCAATACGTGGAGGCGTGCCAAAGTTACTTCCATAGCCGGCTGTCGTGTTACGTCGGGCAGCCGGTCCGGGTGGAGGAGCTGTCCGCGTCGCTCGACGGGCTGCTGCAGATGGAGCGGTCGAACGTGACCGCTTCCCAGTCGGTGTTGGACGTTTCCCAAGGCGTGGAAGGGGCTGCGGTGAGCGGAGGGGCGGGGGCGCTGCTGCCGTCCTTCGCGGATTGGGCGGTGCTGCTGGACAACGGAGCCCAGGAGGAGCTGCAGAAGCAGCTCGAGGACGCGGTCCGCCGCCTGCAGGAGCAGGCCGCCAGCCGCGAGACGCTTGAGCAGTTTCGCTTCGGGCTGCTGCATCTGCTCTATCAGACGGCCCATCGCAAGGGAGTGTCCGTCTACGAATCGCTGACCGTGACGGAGTTGAACGATCCGCAGGTGTTGCGTTCGCCCCAGCTTCTGCTGCAGTGGGCAAGCCGGTTAATCGGCAAAACGGCGCAGGCGTTCCAGGACCGGCAGAAGGACACGTCGGCCGTCATCGCCAAGATTCACGCTTACATCCTCGAGAACCTTGAGAAGGACTTGAACCGGGACGACATCGCCAAATCGGTCTACCGGAATCCGGCCTACCTGTCGCGGCTGTTCCGCAAGGAGACGGGGCTGTCGCTGTCCGAGTACATCACGCAGCAGAAGATCGATCGGGCGAAACGGATGCTGACGGAGACGAACGACAAGATCAGCAACATCGCGGAGGGGCTCGGCTATTATCATTTTTCGTACTTCGCGAAGCTGTTCAAGAAGATGACGGGGCTGTCGCCCCAGGAGTACCGCAAAAAGCACCAGACGTTGTAGGGCGGGAGGCGCGTTGCGCGGGGGTGGAGCGGCACCGGTAGACGGTGGCCGCTTCTTTTGTAAGTGCTCGCGTCCCGGTCAGTCGCCTGGGTGTGGTTGAGCGTCGCTGCAGTTCGATTTTGCCCACTTGCAGAGGGAGACCGCCGGTTTTGTGAGCTGTAGTTCAATTTTGCCCGCTTGCAGAAGGTTTTTCGCTTGGTGGTTTAGAAAACGGGCCTCTAAGTGTGTTTTTTCGAACTGCAGCGTCTCTCCTCATCCGCTTGGTGCATTTAAGTTTGCAAAATCGAACTGCGCAGTCGGCGTGACGATCGTGGTCTCCAAAATCCGCCGACGCCCATCTCCGAAAGTCACCAAAGTGTTATGTCCGTCACCTGAGTAGATAGATGGAAAACCTTTTCCTTCCTACAATAGGGATACAGAGACATAACACAGAGAAGGTTGTGATGGAGATGGAGCAAGCCGTTCCGACGAATCCGGCCGCGGCCGCCGTGCGCAAAACCGCCAAGCAGAACCAAGGGTATTGGCAGCGGTTCGGCGTGTTTTACCTCATGATGGCGCCGGCGCTGCTCGTCCTGCTGCTCAATAACTACCTCCCGATGCTGGGATCGGTCATCGCGTTCAAAAACGTCAACTATTCGCTCGGGGTGCTCAAGAGCCCCTGGGTCGGCTTCCAAAACTTCGAGTACCTCTTCAGCACCACGGATGCCTGGCAGATTACGCGCAACACGCTCGTGTACAACGTCATTTTCATCATCCTGAATTTGTTCGTCGGCGTCGCGTTCGCCCTCATGTTCAATTCGCTGAGGAGCCGCCGGCTGTCGAAACTGTTCCAAACCGCGATGTTCCTGCCTTATTTCCTCTCCTGGGTCGTCATCACGTACCTCGTGTTCGGATTCCTGAATCCGGAGATCGGCCTGATGAACAAAACGATCCTGCCCTGGTTCGGCGTCAAGGAGCCGATCGACTGGTACACGGAGCCGTCTTACTGGATGTACATCCTGCCGGTCGTCAACACGTGGAAGGGAATCGGCTACTACGCCGTCATCTACCTGGCCGCGATCATCGGCATCGACCAGGAATACTACGAAGCGGCCACGATCGACGGAGCCTCAAAGTGGCGTCAGGTGTGGGCGATCACGATCCCGCTCATTCGCCCCGTCATCATCGTACTGATGCTGCTGCAGATCGGGCGCATTTTTTACGCGGATTTCGGCTTGTTCTTCCAAGTGACCCGGGATGCGGGCTCTCTCTACGATACGACGCTCGTCATCGACACCTACGTTTACAAGGGCTTCATCGTCACCGGCGATATCGGAATGTCCTCCGCTGCCGGCATGTACCAAGCGGTCGTCGGATTCGTCCTCGTCCTGATCAGCAACCTGGTCATCCGCAGAATCAGCAAGGACGATGCCTTGTTCTAAAATCGACCGACGGGTCCACCTGGGAGGGTAACGACTATGAGCACAATCGCGGCCAAACGGAAATTAAAGTCGGTGCACGACGTTTCCGGCGCGGCGAACCTGACGTTTAACGTGTTTTTCTGGATTTACACGGCGATCTGCATTTTCCCGCTGCTCCTCATCCTGATCGTGTCCTTCACGGACGAGAAAAGCGTTCTCGTGAACGGCTACAGCCTGTTTCCGCAGAAGCTCAGCTTGGGCGCATACGATTTCCTGCTGAATGACTGGTCCAACGTCCTCACCTCGTACGGCGTCTCGATTTTCGTCACGCTGTTCGGAACGGTCGTCTCGCTGGGGCTCATGGCGCTGTATGCGTATCCGATCTCCCGCCGGGATTTCAAGCATCGGGGACTGTTTTCGTTCGTCATGTTTTTCACGCTGCTGTATAACGCCGGACTCGTTCCGTTCTATATCCTGTACACGCAGTATCTCGACCTGCAGAACACGATTTTGGCGCTGATGCTTCCTTATTTCGTGCAAGGGTTTTTCGTCCTCATTTTGAAAACGTTCTTCACGAACTCGGTGCCGACGGCGCTGCTGGAATCCGCTAAAATCGACGGGGCGGGCGAGTGGAGGATTTTCGCGCAAATCGTGCTGCCGCTGTCGTTGCCGGTGCTGGCGACCGTCGGGCTGTTCTGCACGCTGAACTATTGGAACGACTGGTTCCAGAGCCTGCTGTTCATCAACGACAACAAAATGGTCAGCATCCAGTTCCGGATGTACAAGGCGCTGCTCGATCTTCAGTTCCTGAGCACGAATTCCCAGGCGTACACCGCGATTCTGGCCGCCAATCCGAACTTCCAGATGCCGAGCGAAACGGTGAGGATGGCCATGGCGGTCGTCGGGATCGGCCCGATCGTGTTCGTGTATCCGTACTTCCAGCGGTTTTTCGTGAAAGGGTTGACCGTAGGCGCGGTCAAGGGTTAAAAGCGGCTTTAACCGGATTACCGGCCGGTTGAGCATATAGCAGAAACACCAATTATAAAGGGAGGCAACACCCATGCTCAAAAAGAGCAACCTGCGTGGCAAAAACCTTGCGCTGCTTCTGGCCCTCGTCCTGACCTTCTCGGTCGTGCTGTCGGCTTGCGGCGGCAAAAACAACGAAGGCTCCGGCGCGTCGTCGCCGTCCGCTTCGGCTTCCTCGAAGCCGTCGGAATCGGCATCCGCTTCGCCTTCCGAGACGGCATCGTCCTCTCCGTCGGCGTCCTCCGGCGACATCGATCCTTCCAAGCTGCCGGAATACAAGCTGAAAATCGTTTGGGAAGGCCCGCCGCAGAAAGACGAAGAGGCTGTCGAAGCCAAAATCAACGAGTACCTGAAGGGCAAAATCAACGCCACCGTGGACCTCGCTCCGATCGACTGGGGCCAATGGGACCAAAAAATGAACCTGATGATCGCGTCGCGCCAGGACATGGACGTCGTATTCACGGCCCAATGGAATGGACACGCAAACAACGTTTCCAAAGGCGCTTACCTCGCCTTGAACGATCCGAAAGGCCCGCAGGGCAACCTGCTCGAGCAATACGGCAAAGACATTATCGCGACGCTGGATAAAGCGTTCCTCGAAGGCGCCAAAATCAACGGCTTCAACTACGGCATCCCGACGAACAAAGAGCTGGCTTCGCAAGCCGGCGTCATCTACCGCAAAGACATCGCCGACGAGCTCGGCATCACGGACCAACTCGACAAAGTGCAGACGGTCGCCGACCTCGAGCCGATTCTGCAAATCGTCAAAGAGAAGAAGCCGAACATCACGCCGCTGTTCTTCGCCAAAGGCGAAAACTTTAACGCGCACTATTTCGCTCAGCATGACTTCCTGGGCGACGCTTATCTGGACGGCCTGCTCCGCAAGGATCTGGACGACAGCAAAGTCATCTCCCGTTTCGAAGACAAAGGCTACATGGATCAGCTGCAGCTGACCCGCAAGTTTTTCAAAGAAGGCCTGATCAACAAAGACGCTGCCGTTACCCAGCTGGGTACGCAAGATGCCATGAAGAAAGGCAACGTGTTCATGGTTACCTCGCAGCTGAAACCGGGTAAAGACGCCGAGTTCGGCAATGCGACCGGCCTCGCCGGCAAGCTGAAGCAAATCAATATCGGACCGCGCACCGTATCCACGGGCGAAACGGCAGGCGCCATGCTCGCAGTTTCCTCCACGTCCAAAGATCCGGCCCGCGCGATGATGTTCATCAACCTGATGCACTCCGACAAGTATTTGAACAACCTGGTCAACTTCGGCATCGAAGGCGTCCATTACGAGAAAATCAGCGAAAACCGCATCAAACCGGGTCCGAAAGCGGCCGACTACAACCCGGGCGTCGCATGGGAGCTGGGCAACCAATTCCTGAATCCGACGTTCGAGACGGAAGCCGAAGACAAGTGGGACCAATTCAAAATCTTCAACGAAGGCGCGCATCCTTCTCCGGCCCTCGGCTTCACGTTTAACGTCGAGCCGGTCAAATCGCTGGCGGCCGTCCTCGTCAACATCCGCAGCCAATACGCGGACGCGGTCGAGTCGGGCTCCGTCGATCCTTCCAAAGCCGACGAGTGGTATGCGAAGGAGAAAGCGAACGGCCTCGATAAAGTACTGGCCGAGAAGCAGAAGCAATTGGACGCGTTCCTTGCTTTCAAGAAATAAAGGGTTGTGTGTTCGTTCAGCCGCCGGCTTGCTGCCGGCGGTTTTTTCGTGGGCGGGGGCGTGGGTGGCAGGTGAAGGCGCGAAATCTTCGCAAATCCGCCACCGTTTGGGACGGGGCGGTTCGTTGACTTTCGTTGCGGCTTTCGCTAGCATTAAAATGTTGAACGGAATGTTCGGTAGATGTAAAAATACGCCGGGAGAGGAAGATCGGCATGGCCCGCAAACCCGGAATTCTCGTGATCAGCCACGGCTCCCGCGAGAGCGGATGGGTGGCGGCCGTCGACCATACGGTGAACGCTGCGCGAGCAGGTTTGCCTGCCGGTACGCCGGTGGAGACGGCGTTCCTCGAACTGGTCGAAGGACGGCTGATCCAAGACGGTCTCGACCGGCTGGAAGCAGCAGGCGTGACGGAAGTGCTTGCTGTCCCGATGTTTCTATCGTCCGGAAGCACGCACGTGGACGAAATCGGTTGGGCGCTGGGCGCTTACCCGGAGGTTCGGACGGAGACGGATCTGGAACCGTTCCGAGTCGGCGCCGAGTTGACGTACGGAAGGCCGATCGACGACGATCCGGAGATCGTGGACATTTTGCTGGAGCGGCTGTCCGGATTGTCGGAAGATCCGGCGCGCGAGTGCGTGCTGCTGATCGCCCACGGCAGCGAATGGCCGGGCTTCCACGAAGCTTGGCGGAGGGGGCTCTCGTCCTTGGCTTCGTCGATTCGCGAGCGGGGCGGTTACGCGGAAACTGCGTTCGCCATGCTGCGCCCTGATATGGTTGCGGACACGGTGGGTAAGTTGCGGGAAAGGAACCCTGGCGCTGAGGTGATCGCACTGCCGGTGTTTCTGAGCGAAGGGTATTTTACGAAGGAAGCCATTCCGCGCAGACTGGAGGGGCTGGGCTGCCGGTATGACGGCAAGACGCTCATGCCGCATCCGCTCGTGGCGAAATGGCTGGAACGGCAAGCATCGGAGTGGCTGAGGAGCCGCCAGACATAGAGATGAGCTTTTAAGGTGGAAAAAGAGGGGATCGCGTTTTGGAAACCATTCGCGCAAGACTGATTTACAATCCGACCTCCGGCCGAGAGGAAGTGCGGCGGAGACTGCCCTCCATCCTGCAGCGGCTGGAGCGGGGCGGCATCGAGACGTCCTGCCATGCGACGGAAGGAGAAGGCGACGCGACGCGTGCGGCTTCCGAAGCGGCGCAGAGAGGGTTCGATATCGTGATCGCCGCCGGTGGAGACGGCACGCTGAACGAAGTGGTCAGCGGGCTTTCGATCCACGAAAATCGGCCGTCTCTCGGCATCCTGCCGCTCGGGACGACGAACGATTTCGCCCGCGCGCACGGCATTCCGAAGCAATGGGCGGACGCGTGCGATTTGATTACGCGCCGCTACACGCGTCCGGTGGACGTGGGCAAAGCGGACGACAAGTACTTCATCAACATCGCCGGCGGCGGGTCGCTGACCGAGTTGACGTATGAAGTTCCGAGCAAGCTGAAGACGATGGTCGGGCAGCTTGCCTACTATATGAAGGGCCTTGAGAAGATCACGAGGCTCCAGGCCGTGCGCATGAAGATTAAAGCTAACGGCATGGAGGAGATCGATGAAGAGCTGATGCTTTTCCTCATCGCCAACAGCAGCTCCGTCGCGGGCTTCGACAAGCTGGCGCCGGACGCCAGTACGAACGACGGCGTGTTCGACGTGCTCGCGCTGCGCAAGTGCAACCTGGGCGAGTTCATCCGGATCGCGACGATGGTGATGAGGGGCGAGGTCATCAAGAACGACCCGCACTTCATTTTCTTCCAGAGCGATAAAATCGAGGTGGAGTCGGACAGCCGCGTGCAACTGAATTTGGACGGAGAATTCGGCGGGACGCTGCCGTGCACGTTTTCGATCCTTCCTTCGCATCTTAACGTGATCATGGATGAGCATGGGGAATCCTCGTACCGGCATGGCGCCGGAAACGGCAACGGACGGGGATTGGTTTAATGAGCGGCGAGCGCGTACTGCCCGTTGTCGTCGGACAGATCGTGGAGAGCGAAATCATAGGTTTGACGCATGAGGGAGAAGGGGTTGGCCGGTATGAGGGCTATACCCTTTTTGTTCATGGGGCGCTTCCGGGCGAACGGGTTCGAGCCGAGGTCGTGAGCGTCGGGAAGTCGTTTGGCAAAGCCCGGATGAAAGAGATGCTGCAGCCGAGTCCGGAACGCCGGGCCGCTCCCTGTCCGATCTATGATTCCTGCGGGGGCTGCCAGCTTCAACACTTGGACTATCCTGCCCAATTGCACTGGAAGAGACGGCACGTGGTCGACAATCTCGTGCGGGTGGGCCGCCTTCCGGTTGAGGGAGAGAAGTTCGAGATCGCCGGGTTCTCGGGTCGGTCGTCGGAGCGGGCTCCGATCATCGTGCATGAAACGATCGGCATGGCCGATCCTTGGCGGTACCGCAACAAGGCGCAGGTGCCCATCGGCAGAGGGGAAGCGGGGCTGATCGGAGGCTTCTTCGAGGAAGGCAGCCACGACATCGTCGACATGGAAGCTTGCCTCATCCAGCAGGAAGAGAACGAGGCGACGGTCCGCGCCGTGAAAGAAGCCGCGCGCGAGCTCGGCATCACGGCGTACGACCGCGTAGCCGCACGAGGACTGCTGCGCCATGTGGTCGTTCGGCACGCCGCCACGACCGGGCAGCGGATGGTCGTACTCGTGACGAACGGACGCGACATTCCGCACCAGGACGAGCTCGTCGGGCTGATCCGCCAGCGCGTGCCCCAGGTCGCCAGCATCGTGCAGAACGTGAACACGTTCCGCACGCCCGTCGTTTTCGGCGAGCACACCCGCACGCTTTGGGGAGAGGACGTTATCTATGACGAAATCGGCGGCGTTCGGTTCGCCATTTCCGCACGCTCCTTCTTCCAGGTGAATCCGGAGCAGACGGAGCGGCTGTATCAGAAGGCGGTGGAGTACGCGGGTTTGACCGGGGAAGAGACCGTCGTCGATGCGTACTGCGGCATCGGGACGATCACTTTGTTCCTCGCCCGTCACGCCCGCCGGGTATACGGCGTTGAGATCGTGCCGGAAGCAATCGACGACGCGCGGCGCAACGCCTTGATCAACGGCATCGGCAACGTAGAGTTCGCGGTCGGACGCGCGGAAGTCGTGCTGCCCCGTTGGCAGCGCGAAGGCGTGTCGCCCGACGTCATCGTCGTCGACCCGCCGCGCAAAGGCTGCGACTCCGCGCTGATCGCGACTATGCTGGAGCTTCGTCCGGCGCGGATCGTGTACGTGTCGTGCAACCCCTCCACGCTCGCGAGGGACTTGCGGCTGCTCGAAGACGGCGGCTACCGCACGGTCGAGGTGCAACCGGTGGACATGTTTCCGCATACGAGTCATGTGGAGTGTGTGGGGTTGCTGGAGAGAAATGGTACAGAGGACTGAGAGTGCAATAGTGGATCGGGATTAGGGGGGGAATAGAGAAGAGTTGGAAAATGGACTTAATTGGGAGATCCTTGATTTTAGATTTGAGCTTCTATTAATAGGATAGGGGTTCGACTCCCTTCGTCTCAATATTGAAAACCAGCTGCCAAAGCGGATTTCGACTTTTCTATGGTCAAATTATAGACATCTCGTAGACAAAGTATTTTAACTGTTCACTTAAATGAAGATCTTGTAGTAGCGTTATAGTAGTTAGGCATAAAATCAAAAAATGGTGCAATCGTTAAAAGCTATTTTGACGTCGAGATCATAACGAAGGTGTCGAAGATATTCGGCACTTTCTTTTTTGTTTTATGGACTCATCCAGAAAAATTCAAAAGATAGCGCATATTATTACATGTGATTGGAGGTGGAGTTCATGAGGAAGGGTTTGAATCTTAAATCCTCATCGATCATTTTGTTCGGTATGGGGTATTTTCGGGGGATCGTATTTCGCTGTTGATATTGTAAAAGAGCGTAACAGCAGCCATGCGACCAAAAAGAGCCTAAGCGAAGTCCAATCAGCAGCTCTGCCCGATCCTATTGATGGGGTTCTGCTCCTGCAGCGCAACCAACGATTTCGCTATTCCTTAAGGTCAACTTAGCCGATCTGAAAAAGCGTACATCGTTCAAACCACCAACAATGATTATTATCTCGACCAAGAAGTTGATAAGCATCCCAACGTCCTCAGTTGGGCTTTGCTGATCCACGCAGTAATACGAATACATCTCGACTTCAACACAGTTCTGTATGGTCACAATATGTTAAACGGTCAGATGTTGGGTTCCTTGTAGGAATTGTTTGAGATGACCGAAAATGAGAAGCCAAAACTTCGGTCATTGTTCGCAACCCCGACCCGCCAAATATTGTTCGAGACCGCTCCCGTCTATATCACCGACGAGATGGACCTCCTCTACACCAAGCAGGTATTAGCCACGAGTGCGGATCGGCAGTAGTTCAATGATCGGTTGGACAAGAAGAATGAGGTAAAGGGCATTCAGCCGAAGCGATCTTTCGACCTTCGATAAGATGCTAACCCTTTCGACTTGTTTCGGTCCAGTTGGAACAACGAATAGATTGGTAATAGTCGCAAAACAGGTAGCTTTTATTGTTAGGCAGGGAGTCGTGTTCAGTCCATGTGAATTTTATTTTGCATTTTTTTTGCAAAATGGTATAAATTAATTGACTATAGGCAATGATAATTCATATAATAAAAGCATGATTTTGCAAAAATACTGCAAAATGAAATGGAGGTAATAGTCGTGCTCCTTGAATTCAGGACCAGAAACTTTAAATCCTTTCAAGATGAGTTAGTTTTCTCAATGACACCAGCACCTAAACAAAAAGGTCTGGACTACAGTATCCTTAAGGAAAAGATAGGCATCAAGCTTCATAAGGGGTTAAGTTCGGCAGTTATTTATGGACCGAACGCATCCGGTAAAACCAACATCATTGGTGCAATGGATGTTATGAAGAACATCGTGTTAAGAGGGCATATACGGAACGTCGATAACAAGTCCCATGCAAATCCCGCATCCACTCAGTTGGAGTACATCCCTAATAAGGATAACCTTAATAAGGTTCCAGTAGACTTCGGTATTAAATTCATTGACAAAGGCTATTTGATCGAATATAAACTGTCTTTGGATCTCGGACGATTTCTGGATGATGAGTATAAGCGCAGGGTCTTATCAGAAGTTCTTTATGTGGATGAAAAAGTAATTTTCTCTAGAGACAAGGCTGAGATAGAATTTCCTAAAGCACCTGAATTCATTAAAAAGTTCATAGACGGATTCGATAGAAATGATGCTCGAGTTGCTATTAAACTTGTGCAGAAAAACTTGAACAGGGAAGAGCTGTTCCTGATGAACGGCTTCAAGAATATGTTCAGTTCGTCATTGGTAAGCATTATAAGTAACTGGTTCGAAGATAAATTCATGGTTTTCTGCCGAGCGGACTCCTTGCAAGTAAAACCCTCGAACTCCAAGAAGGCTACTCTCTATCTCAGTAATGTCGTTAATCAAGCAGCCCGCATTTTTGGGGTGAATTCGAATGCTTTGGGATATTTGGAGAACGACGATGATTCGGAGCCTAAACTGGTTTCACTTGTTGGTGGCGATGAAGGAAATAGACATGTTCAAGCAGAAGACTTCGAGTCCTTTGGAACAATCCGTTTCGTCAACATGTTTCCAATAGTTCGGAATGCTCTGTTGTTAGGGGGCACATTAATAGTTGATGAGTTCGACGCATCAATTCACCCCATAGCCCTAATGTCCCTTGTTAATGTCTTTCATAACGATGAGCTGAACAAGAAGAATGCACAGTTAATCTTCAACACCCATAACCCGATATTTCTCAACTCGAACCTGTTTAGACGGGATGAGATAAAATTCGTAGAGCGTGATGAAGTTACTTTCTGCAGCAATCATTATTCGCTGTCCGATTTTGGCACTTCCGGCAGAGAGGGTGTAAGGAACGGCGGCGACTACATGAAGAATTACTTTGTCAACCAGTACGGGGCTATCAAAGACATCGATTTTACCTCTGTTATTGAAAGCCTATGGGAAAGCAGAGGTGAACTGATTCAAGATGCCACCGATCAAGAAGAGTAATAAACAATATTTTTTCACAGTAGAGGGCGAAACAGAGAAGTGGTACCTTGATTGGCTTCAAGAAGCAATCAACGCTGAGCTTGCGGCTAAGCATACAGTATCGATAAGAAGTAAGGTCGAAAAGAACCCGTTAAAATTTGCGAAGGGCATTCCGATTATTGACAAAGTCGAAATTACTCATTGGTTTGATTACGAAAGTCATGACCATATTGAGGGCTTCCTTAAGGTTTTGGATCTGCTAAAACTAGCAAATAGCCTTACGGGTAAGCAAATTAAGTACCATTTGGGGTATAGTAACCTGACTTTCGAGCTCTGGATGGTTTTGCATAAAGAGGACTGTAATGCCCATGTCGAACATAGATCCCACTATCTTCGTAATATTAATAGCGCCTACGATGAACGGTTCACTGAACTCGGAACGTATAAGCATGAGAGCAACTTTAAGCGTGTACTTAGGAAGCTAACGCTGAATGAAGTAAGGGATGCAATAAGAAGAGCCAATAGAATAATGCAACGTCATGAGGAAAACGGTGTGCGACCTCTCGAGTACCGAGGTTTCGAATATATTCGGGAAAACCCTTCACTTACAGTCCATGAATCGGTCGCTAAGATCCTTCAGGATTGTGGACTTCTATAACATCATACTCATTGAAGAAGGCGACCTGATCAGGTCGCCTTTCGTGCGTCTTATGGTAATTGCAGATTCATTTAAAATCGTTACATGGCTTTATAGAGACCATGCTGGATGTCCTTTATAATGTAATAACCAGTCACTTTAGAATTTTGGTATTGCAATACCAAAATTCAATATGGTATTATTTCCTTAATGTTAGAAGATATATGACGAGGAGGCCAAAGGAAATGATTCCGCTTCAATTGATTGAAAAACTTCATGATTTTGAAGATAGGTTTCCTGATAAATCTTCCATTAATCTTTCGGAAGCGAAAAAGTACCTAACCTCAGTTGTCGGCAAGGAGATCCCCGATGATCTAATCAAGCAATACCTTGCGGCCAAGGGATACTATCAGATCGTTGAAGTCTCCGACTCTTTGGATGAACTAGACTTGGATGAAATTGTTAATTTGGACTGGTCTCAGAAGAGAAATATTTTACAACCTGAAAAAGCTGAGGGGTCGCATTTCAAAAACACTTATTGGTTGAACGAATATTACTCCGGTGATCGCGAAGCCAGTTTTGAGCGGCTAATCATCGATAATATGCGACTCGTACATAAAATTGCTTCTAGGTATCAGAACTACATAGCACATCAACTCGCTTATGACGATTTGGTTTCAGAAGGTACTATAGGCTTAATTCAGGCGATCCAAAAGTTTGATATCAGCATGGATGTTCAGTTTTCAACCTATGCAGTTTGGTGGATCCGCCAACGAATACTTAGGGCTATATTTGATACTGGCACAATCGTGAGGATTCCTGTGCATATGATCGAGACCGTACTAAAAGTAAAGAGGGCAGAACTTGCTTATTCTCTAAAGGGTGAAACTCCTAATGTAAAATCGATATGTTCTGAACTGGGTCTTAGTGAAAGTGTATATGCGAAGTCTAAGCAAGTTGAACATCGATACTTATCTATTTCTTCGCTAAACCAGTTTGTATCGGAGGAGAACCAGGACTCGGAATTGATCGATTTTGTAAGCGTGGAATCACACGAAGTAATTGGTGTTTATCATCCAGAATACCTGGATCCCTCAATTCTTTTTGATCAGAAAGAAGTTCGGGATCGCTTATTACTTACACTTTCAAAGCATCTGAAGCAGAGGGAAAGGGAAGTAATTTTCGAGCGGTTTGGACTCCTGGACAATACTCCCAAAACATTGGAACTTGTAGGAAAGCAGTTTGGAGTTACGCGTGAACGGATTCGACAAATTGAAGCGAAAGCGCTTCGAAAGCTCAGAGCGAAGATGACCAATACGACCGTGCGAGAAGATTTTCGTTGGCCGGAATTTAGAACAGGAGGATAATCGATGAACTCTATTTGGCGTGAACTTATTTCTAAGCATCTTATTTCTGCGAGACAAACTGCCACGAAACCGGTTCTTCTTGTCTTCAAAGGATTTACACAGGATTTCTATAAAGAGATTTCAATTCCCAAGCTGCTAACCATTCCAATTACAGTTGACATCGTGACACTGAATAATGCCAAAGCGGGCATGTTGCCTGAAATTTTCACGAAAACACAAGGGGAAGCATACTGGTGTACGTTTGAAGAATATTTAGTTTTGGGACAGGAGATTCTTGCCCTGTACTTTTCAATAAAGCAAATAGCAAATAACATCTACTGTAAAACATTTCCGAGTCCCTATTTCATACCTGATGCCAATAGGCTTTACGAAACCTATTATTCCGATAACGTTGATTTAAATGGAAAAGACGACGATTCTCTTCATGAAATATTTCAGAAGTTTTATGGCGATTTGAAGCGTATTGATTCTGTCTGGTATATCGTCTATGGCGATGACGTTGAATCCGAAAGTTTCTATCCAATTCCAACCTTCGAGTTGCAAGAACGGAAATTACATGTGAATGAAAATGCAACATTAGAGTTGTCCGAAGAAGATGATTCGTTGGTAGCTCTCACCAACCTACTATTTCAAGAAACGAGTTTACCCCACGAAATTGTTGTTTCGTATACAGGGGAGATTTCTGCCTATCCTCTTCAATATTATGATCGAATAAAGGTTCTCCAGTCCCTTTTTTCCTTATCTAAATTTGTTTTAGTTACCAAAGTAATTGATTCAGTCGCTCATCTGGATGAATCGGAATACTTAGAAATTCTCAGGAAGTATTGGGGGCATAGCAGCTTCCGTGATTTGAAAATGTACAAAGACGTTCACGATCCGGAGTTTAAGAAAGAGACGATATTTATTCCGCAAAGCAAGATTATTGATGATATTGTGAAACAGGCGGAGGCGGCTCAAGAGGGAACTACCTATAAGGATATTTTCGTAACTTCTCCAACAGGTGCCGGAAAATCCGTGATGTTTCAAGTGCCAGCAATTTATCTGGCGGAAAAGTATCGATTAATGACTATCGTGATCTCCCCATTAATCGGGCTCATGACGGACCAAGTACAGGGTCTGGTAGAACGAGATGTGGCGATTTCGGCGACGATCAACTCGGAGATCACGCCCGTTCAGAAGATGGAGATCATGGAGAGGATTCAGTCTGGTGAAATATCTATCTTGTATATTTCTCCGGAGACTTTGTTAAGCCGCTCGGATATTGCCCAGCTGATCGGAACTCGTACCGTTGGATTGTTTGTCATTGACGAAGCTCACATTGTTACGACTTGGGGGAAAGCTTTCCGTTCCGATTATTGGTACTTAGGGAGTTATTTGCAACGACTTCGTAAGGAAATGCAATTCCCTATTGCCACGTTCACGGCAACGGCGATATATGGCGGAATGGAAGATATGTATGCAGAGACGCGGGATAGTCTGAATTTAATAAATCCAATTAGCTATTTCGGTTACATCAAAAGAGATGACCTGGAGGTCCGGATTAATCGAAAAAAGCAAACTAGGGAAAGGTTCAGCGAATATTTAGAAGAAAAGTTCAAAATTCTAACTTACCGTCTTGAACAATTTCTTGCTGGTGATCGCAAGACATTAGTTTATTTTCCGACTATTGGCTTGATAAATCAGTTCATGGAGTATGCCAAGCAATACGGAAGTGAACGGTTGAGGGGAAATATCACTTCTTACTATGGGCCGTTAGACAAGGAACGCAAAAATGCAAACTATTTAAGATTCAAAAAAAATGAAGCTATCATCATGCTAGCTACTAAAGCTTTCGGAATGGGAATTGATATTCCGGATATCGAGAACGTCTATCATTTTGCACCCACCGGGAATGTATGTGATTACGTGCAAGAGATCGGTCGTGCAGCTCGGAAACTTGATCAAGGTTATGCTTTCTTTGATTTTCTGCCCAAGGATTTTGTGCATGTTAATCGTCTGCATGGCATTTCTACCATACGTAAACAGCAATTGGTTCAAGTTATGAGCAAAGTACTGCAGTTAGTCGATGCCGATAAAAACAGATCGAATATCCGTCATTTGCTTGTAAACGCTGAGGAATTCCGCTATATCTTTCAGCAGGGCTCAAATGGTGACGCCGGGGAGGACATTGATAATAAGCTTAAGACGGCGCTCTTGATTATTGAGAAAGATTTTAAGGCGAAGATGGGTTACTCTCCCATTATCGCTAGACCTCGCAGTATCTTTTCCCGGGAATATTTCATGGTTCAACGGGAATATGAACCAATTCTGATGAAGAATTACGGTGAGTTTTTCAGAAAAATAGGCGACGCAAAGAAAGAGGCTTATGGCAATATCTATGTCTGTAATATGAAGGGACTATGGGAAGGAAGATTTCGCAATTTATCCTTCCCACAGTTCAAATTTAAGTTTCATACTAAGGATGAAAGTCTAAAATTAGATTTTTTGGATTACCTTATTCCCGTATTGCAGTTGGAAGTTTCGCTCAAAGAACGGAATCAAGAAAGTTTTTTTCAAGAATTAACCAAACTTTTGGAGCATATTGGATCAATTTTCGGAGAATATGCCAAAGAGCGTAAGTACTTCACCGTTGAAGATCTGGCTGGTAAATTCCAAGCTGCGTTCGGCTTGGACAAGTATTCGTCGGAAAATCTAGCATCTATCGTGATCCACAGCGCGGACAATTATGATCGCATCATGCGTAAACACTCCAATTTTTACAATAGGTTTATTACTTTTGAAGAAGCAAAAGACCGATATTCGATACAGAACAGTGGCTACGCGGGTTTCATTGATTGGATCCGGATCGATTCGAAATATCTTCTTGCACAATCGAATAGAACGGAGGAAAACATTCACAACTACGAGATGTACTTACCCAAGGTGAATAGAGAAAAAATCGAGAAGACGTTTATTTTACTTGGTGTACTCGAAGCATTGGGACTTGTCCTCTATCGTGCGAATGGAGGCGACAATCCAGAAATATTCATGCGTATAAACTCACGAATGCAGATTGCTCGCAGTCTCCAGGATCCTCTGAAATACAGGAATTATATTCTTGAAAATGTACATTTAAGGCACAAGATTTCGGTCGCTATGCTGACTTTTTTATTCAAGAATGAAGTTAGCAATCCTGAGTTTTGGGAGTATATTGAAAACTACTTTTTAGGGAAAATCCCTGATGAAGTCTTAGCGGAAGTGAAAAGTAATCCTTGATTATGCAAGAAAGAGAAGGTGATTTTTTGATCGAAGCGTTCTGGAATATTTGCCTTCTCCATGATATCAGTTCTCGCGATCAACTGCTTCGTGAGGCCATCCGAGTGATCCGCACGAAGCAGTTATTGAAGCTTCATGATGTTGCTTCAACCATGAAAGATGATCCTGATTCTCTCTTTTCTTTCATGAAAGAAAAAGTCGGAGAGCGTGAGCTTGGACATTTCCCCGGCGATAGAGATTTATTTTTTAAATTATTCCACGCAGGCGAGCGTATAGATCTGCTGGAATACGCCATGCTGACGCTTCAGCAAGATCGCGTAACAGGCGGAGTAATCGTCCATCCAGGAATCATGGAACGTTTTATCCAGATGTGTTTGAATAATAATTTTCGATCAATTCTGATACCGGAAGCCGAGAAGTTTTTAAGAGGACTTTTAGAAACGAAAATCCATAGAAAAGCCTTTGCGATTACGTTATTGACTGAAAATTATGTTTTGGGCCTCATATTTAAGACCTATTTCAAAGGCGAAGCAAATATTAGGGTCCTTCAAGGCTCGATCTATCAGCCGCTTCCACTTGAAGACAACTTTGATGCGATTCTGACGTTTCCTAATCTAGGCGTGAAATTAAATCAAGATCATGACTTTGCTTTTCGAGAATCTGAAGGAATTGCTTCTATTCACCTTCTAGGGCTTTTGCGTGAGGGCGGAAGAATGAGTGCCACGTACCCAGCGAGAATGATGTTTCAATCAGGCACAATCTCAGATTGGAGAAAAGAAATCAACAAAGTATCTCAGGTTTGTTCCATTCATTCCTTGCCGGATGGTATCTTGCGACCTTACACATCAGTCAAGGTCTATCAAGTGGATTTTGGAACTTCTACCAAAGACGTAGTTCTGGGACAGTTAAGTTTGAAGAATGATAACTTGGAAATCGACAAAGAAATTACGATTCATAACGATCAATTCGCTCAGATGTATGATTGGCGAATTGAGGTGTTACTCAACGAAGATCAAGAGACACTTCGATTGTTTCAACAGGCACCGACTCCAAAGGTAAAGCTACGGGAAATAGCCGAATACTTCCGAGGGAAGTCCGTGCTTAAGCAAGATCTGAGACCAGGCAAGATAAAGGTAGTCAACATTTCCAACATAGAAAATGGCGAAGTGAATTTGGAGCAATTGGAGACCATCGATGAAGAAGAGAGGAAAATAAAGCGTTATGAAATACTCCCTGACGACTTGATCATGACTTGCAGGGGTACTGTCTTCAAGCTCGCCGTGTTTCCTGAAGCCGAAGGGGTATATATAGCTTCTGCAAATATTATTGTTATTCGATTCAGGTCTAAGATTATTAGCAGGTTTGCAAAAATTTTTCTGGAAAGTCCTACTGGGGAAGCACTCGTAAAAAGTTTTATGCGGGGCACTACGGTCATTAACTTGAATCCCTCCGACGTGGGTGAACTAGAAATACCTCTTCTATCACATAATGAACAGCTTGATCTTATTACACGATATTCGAGCGAGAGAGAAAGATACAAATCCGTTATTCGTGAAGCTGATGAGCGGTGGGAACGCACCAAGAATCAAATCTACTCAGAGTTATACTAGGAGGAACTTAGAAATGGCAACAGCGAACTTGGGTTTTGAAGAAAAATTATGGAGCATGGCCGACAAGCTGCGCGGCAGCATGGATGCTGCGGAGTATAAGCACGTCGTGTTAGGCTTACTATTCCTTAAATATGTATCAGATGCATTTGAAGAGAAATACGAGGCGCTGAAGAGCGAGCCCTATGCGGACCCCGAAGATCGGGACGAATATGTCGCCGCGAATATCTTCTGGGTGCCTAAGGATGCGCGTTGGAGCCACATCAAGAACAATGCCAAGAAACCGGAAATCGGCCAAATCATTGACCAAGCGATGATCGACATCGAGAAGGAGAACGCTTCGCTTAAAGGTGTTTTGCCGAAGGATTATGCAAGACCTGCCCTAGATAAAACACGCTTGGGTGAAGTAATCGACTTATTCTCTTTTAAGGTTGGCGATGAAGACAGCCGCTCAAAGGATGTGCTTGGCCGCGTCTATGAATACTTCCTTAGTAAGTTCGCCAGCGCTGAGGGCAAGAATGGCGGCGAATTCTATACGCCGAATAGCGTTGTCCGCTTGCTCGTTGAGATGATTGAGCCATTTAAGGGCCGAGTTTACGACCCTTGTTGCGGCTCAGGCGGCATGTTCGTTCAAAGCGAGAAGTTCGTCGAAGAACATCAAGGTAAGCTCGGAGATATCGCAGTATATGGCCAAGAATCGAATCCGACAACTTGGAAGCTGTGCAAAATGAACTTGGCGATCCGCGGCATTGACAGCAACTTGGGCGAACATCATGGGGATACATTCCATAACGATCTTCATAAGAACTTGAAGGCCGATTACATATTGGCCAATCCCCCGTTCAACATTAGTGACTGGGGCGGCGATCGGTTGATGGAAGATGCCCGATGGTCGTATGGAATTCCGCCAGCAGGCAATGCCAACTACGCCTGGATCCAGCACATGGTGAACAAGTTGGCTCCAAGTGGTGTAGCCGGCTTCGTCTTGGCGAATGGCTCCATGTCTACGAGCACGACAGCGGAACTCGAAATTCGGAGCAAACTGGTCAATGCGGATTTGGTGGATTGCATTGTTACACTTCCTGGACAGTTGTTCTACTCGACACAAATTCCTGTCTGTCTTTGGTTCATGTCGAAGAACAAGGCTCCAAGAGGCCTCCGTGACCGTCGCGGGGAAATTCTGTTCATCGATGCTCGCAAATTGGGCCAAATGGTTGATCGTACACATCGTGAACTATCTTCGGAAGATATCAAGAAGATAGCAAATACGTACCACGCTTGGCGTGGGCAAGCTGAAACTGGGACATATGAGGAAGTTAAAGGCTTTTGCAAAGCTGCAAAGCTTGCGGAAGTGCAGGAGCATGAATATATTTTGACTCCTGGACGGTATGTGGGAATTGAGGATGTCGAAGAAGACAGCGAACCATTTGAGGATAAGATGGCTCGACTAACATCGGAGTTAGCTGAGCAATTCGCTAAATCACAGCATCTAGAAGACGAGATCCGCAAGCAGCTTGGAGGGATTGGGTTTGAGTTTTAGCACAACATGGGAAAAGCAGAAGTTAAAAGACCTCTGTGTGAAAATTGGAAGCGGAGCCACTCCAGCGGGGGGGAAAGAAAACTATAAGTCGTCTGGCATTAGCCTGATCCGAAGCCAAAACATATACAACCACAGGTTCACATACGATGGGCTCGCATATATCGACGAGAATCAGGCAAATAAATTGGACAACGTTATTGTCCAGGAGGAAGATGTCCTGCTTAATATCACTGGTGACTCGGTCTGCCGGTGCTGCATTGTTGACAAATCTGTACTGCCGGCACGAGTGAATCAGCATGTGGCGATCATTCGAACAGACAAGCGGAGACTGCTTCCTTTATTCGCAAAGTCCTTTCTCACAACAGAATCGATGCAAGCTTTTATGCTGTCCCTTGCGCAAACCGGTGGAACTCGGGCTGCGCTTACGAAAGGAATGATAGAAAATTTTGAAATACCTGTGCCTGATCTAAAGGAGCAGGAACTTATTTGCCGCATCCTTGCGCCCTTGGACAAAAAAATCGGCATTAATGAGTCCATCAACAACAGACTTAAAGAAATGGCCCAAGCCCTTTTCAAACGCTGGTTTGTGGATTTTGAGTTCCCGAGTGAAAACGGAGAACCGTATAAATCCAGCGGCGGTGAGTTTGAAGAAAGTGAATTGGGGTTGATCCCAAAGGGCTGGAAAGTAAAAGTTCTATCGGAAGTTACCCAGGTAATCGACTGTCTTCATTCAAAGAAGCCAAAAGATCTGGGAACTGGAAAAACACTCTTACAGGTATGGAATATAGCGGATAACGGGTGCCTAGATACTACAAAAAAATATTTGATCAGTGAGGAAGACTACAAATTATGGACCAGTAGAATTGAGGTGAAAGAGGGAGATTGCGTTATAACAAACGTAGGAAGGGTAGGCGCTGTTGCACAAATACCGACCGGAAAAAAATATGCAATTGGTAGAAATATGACAGCAATTCGCCCGCAAGTGATCCCTCCTACTTTTTTAATTGAATATTTACTAAGCGATACTATGAACATTGAAATAAGTAAAAAAGTCGATTCTGGGACTATTCTTGATAGTTTAAATGTCAAAGGAATCATGAAACTTAGGATGGTTATCCCCCCCGATGATGTTCTTAATAAATTTGAAAGTTTAACTAGACCTCTTCGCGCTAGTGTAGAGGTTAACATTGAAGAGAATAAAAATCTAATTGTTACCAGGAATGCTCTCCTCCCCAAACTCATTTCAGGAGAAATTCGAGTGCCTTTGAAGCAAGAAAACTTGTATACACAGATTATTGATCTGCCTATGGCAGCAGAAGGCAGAGAGCAATACTCCACAACTTAACCAAAGGAGGAGCAAGTATGACCCTATACACCACATCCTACACCGAGAGCGACTTAGAGCAGGCTGCATTAGAATGGTTTGAAGAACTGAAATACAACAAGGGCTATGGACCAGAAATTTCGCCTGAAGGAGAGTATCCGGAAAGACAGTTTTATCAGGACGTCATACTGAACGAGCGACTCCGTGATGCACTTATCCGAATCAATAAGCATCTGCCACGAGAGGCAATTGAAGAAGCGATCCGCATCATCGAAGTACCTCGAAGCCCGAGCCTGTTGATCAACAACAAAGCGTTTCAGAAAATGATCACGGACGGCATTGATGTTCAGTATCGGAATGTCGATGGCGATTATCCGACCGAGAAAGTTTGGTTGTTCGATACACATCCTGACCGTGTGGACAATAATGATTTTCTTGTTGTGAATCAGTTTACGGTCATTGAGAACCAAGTGGATAAACGCCCTGATGTTGTAGTATTCGTCAATGGCCTTCCGATTGCGGTGCTGGAGCTGAAGAACGCCTCCAATGAAGAAGTGGGAATAAGTGATGCGTACAATCAGGTTCAGACCTATAAGAAGGCGATCCCTTCCCTCTTTACGTACAACTCTTTCATGGTAATCAGTGATGGTGTCAATGCCAGAGTAGGCACGCTGACGGCTGACGAGGAACGGTTCATGATGTGGCGGACCATTGATGGCGAGGATGTGGCCTCCTCCTCCCTGCCGCAGCTCGAAGTGTTGATTAAGGGAATGTTTGAGAAAGGTCGTTTGCTGGACATCATCAAGCATTTTGTTCTGTTTCAGACGGATGGTGAACGTCTATTCAAAATATTGGCAGGCTACCATCAGTACCATGCTACCAATAAGGCGATTACTGCTACGGAAAGAGCGACTCTGGAGGATGGCGATCGCAAAATTGGCGTCATTTGGCATACGCAAGGCTCGGGCAAGAGCCTTTCCATGGTTTTTTACGCCGGCAAACTGGTTCTGACTCTCGATAATCCAACGATTGTTGTCGTAACAGACCGTAACGATCTAGACGACCAGTTGTATGCTACATTCAGCAAGTCGAAAGATTTGCTCCGTCAAACTCCGCAACACGCCGAAGACCGCACTCACTTAAAACAGTTGCTTTCGGTGGAGTCAGGCGGAATTATCTTCACAACAGTTCATAAGTTCGCGCCTGAAGAGGGCGAATCCAAGTATCCTGTGCTCACAGATCGTCGTAATGTCATCGTGATGGCAGACGAAGCGCATCGGAGTCAATATGGCTTTCAAGCAGAAATGGTTGCGTCGGATGAGGAAGCTAGCATCAAGTACGGGTATGCGAAATATATGCGGGATGCATTGCCGAACGCTTCCTACATCGGATATACCGGAACGCCCGTTGAGTTGACTGATAAGAACACTCCTGCTGTTTTCGGTGATTACATCGACATCTATGATATGACCCGTGCTGTGGAAGATGGCACGACCGTCAAGATTTATTATGAGAGCCGTATCGCGCGCTTGGAGCTATCGGATACAGAGCGTCCAGTTATTGATGAGGAGTACGATGAGATTACCGAGTATCAGGAGTACACCCAGCAAGAGAAGCTGAAGTCCAGATGGGCTCGGCTTGAGGCACTTGCTGGTTCGGCGAAACGGATTAAACAAGTCGCCAAAGATATGGTTGAGCACTACGAGCTGCGCAAAGGGGCTACATTCGGCAAAGCAATGATCGTTGTCATGTCGCGGCGGATTGCCATAGATCTCTATAAAGAGATTATTGCTCTTCGTCCGGACTGGCACAGTGATGATGACAATGAAGGCAAAATCAAAATCGTAATGACTGGAAGCTCAAGCGATCCTACGGAGTGGCAACCTTATATCGGGAATAAGCGTCGTCGGGAACATCTAGCCAAGCGAATGAAAGATTTGAATGATCCTCTGGAAATTGTCATTGTGCGCGATATGTGGTTAACCGGGTTTGACGTACCAAGCATGAACACAATGTACATTGATAAGCCAATGAAGGGTCATAACCTTATGCAGGCTATTGCTCGCGTCAACCGCGTGTTTCGTGACAAGCCGGGCGGGCTAATCGTGGACTACATCGGTATTGCAGATTTGTTGAAGTCCGCACTCCAGCAATACACTGAAAATGATCGCAAGACTGCGGGGATCGACACCGATCAAGCTGTCGATTTCATGTTGGAGCGGATCCAACTCATTCGCGAACAATTGCATGGCCAAAATTTCTCGAAATTTGCTTCAGAGAAAGCATCTGAGCGAATGAAGGCTATTGTCGAGACTTTGGATTATGTGCTTGGGCTTGGCGATCAAGGCAAACGCAATTTTGTCAATTTGACAACAGAACTGGCCAAGGCTTATGCACTCTGCTCCACGACAGAAGCCGCGGAGTCCGTCAACTTAGAAATCAGCTTCTACAAAGCCGTAAAATCGGGCATCGTCAAAATAATCACGACAGAGAACAAGAAGAAAACGACAAATGAGCTGGATGCGGAACTGAACCAGTTGATCTCCAAGTCGGTTATGTCCGATGAAGTCGTCGATATTCTCGAAGCGGTTGGTTTGCAGAAGCCGAACATCGCGATTTTGTCGAATGAATTCCTGGAGCATGTTCGGGGACTCAAGCAGAAGAACCTTGCGGTTGAATTGCTAAGAAGGCTTCTTCAAGGCAAAGTGAAGGCGGTATCTCGTACAAGCATTGTTCAGTCAAAGAAATTCTCTGAGATGCTTGAGGAAGCTATTCGAAAATATAATAATCGAACTATTGAGACAACGCAGGTTATCGAAGAGCTGATCCAGATGGCCAAGGAGATGAACGCAGCCGTTAAGCGTGGTGAAGATCTCGGGCTCATTAAAGAAGAAGTAGCCTTCTATGATGCGTTGGCTTCCAATGAGTCGGCGAAAGAGTTAATGGGGGATCTAGTTCTGAAGCAGATTGCTCACGAGTTAACCCAGGCCATCAAGAACAATATTAAGGTGGACTGGACGCTTCGGGAGAATGTTCGGGCTCAAATGAGGATTACAGTAAAGAGACTCTTGAAGAAATACGGATATCCGCCGGATCTTGAGAAGATGGCAATTGATTTGATATTACAACAAGCGGAATTAATGGCTCAGGCTGAAACTGAGGAATTCAAATAATAACACACCTAGGCATAGCTAACATGAACTTTTCTTGTTTAGCTATGCCTATTTATTCTGGAGGAGAAGTTAATGGCAACTGATAAAGAAGTCCTGATACGAGAATACCTTAAGGCTCTAAATGAAGAGAATGCAGCTCTTTTTGCAGGCTGCACAATTAGTTAATGATAATTTCTCAGCGCTGGCTCAAATGAAAACCACAGCATTCTAACACAACTCCCTATTGATACTTATTGGACAACAAATTACGATCGGCTAATTGAAAGATCATTAATTGAGGCAGGTAAGAATCCAGACGTAAAAATAAAACAAAATGATTTTGCTCTCTTAAGCCTAAAAGGGATGCAATCATATACATAATTCATGGAGATATCGAAAGTGACGATGAAACTGTATTGATAAAGGATGAATACGGAACATTTCATGAAAAAAAATCAGTTATTTTCAATTGGTCTTAAGGGTGATTTGATTTCTAAAACCTTCTTATTTATAGGAAAAATAAACCTCAAGTCATATGCAGACTTGAGGTTTTTCCTATTCCATAACAATAATAGGATAGGCTAGTAAATCTGTTCTGTTATCGCAAAGAGGGGAGGCGGCTTACCCGTGACGAAAATTCTCGTGATTGAAGATGATAGGGAGATCAACCAACTCGTTACGAAATACTTGGAAAAAGAGGGCTTCGAAATTCATTCCGTCTATGACGGTAAGGAGGCGCTCTCGTATATAACCAATCATGAATACGGGCTTGTCATATTGGATTTGATGCTTCCGCAAATAGAAGGTCTGGAACTCTTGCGCAAAATTCGAGCCAAGGGAACGATCCCCGTCATGATTTTGTCGGCTAAAGACAGCGAGTTGGATAAAATCCGGGGGTTGGAGCTTGGAGCTGACGATTATATGACCAAGCCGTTTACCATCGGGAGCTTATTGCGAGGGTGAAAGCCCAAATCCGACGCTACAAGGTGTTTAATTCGGACGTTGCCGGTTCCGAAGCCGAAGTGATCAAGCATGGAGATTTGGAACTGAATTCGAACACGTACGAGGTCATGGTCGCCGGACAGAAAAAATCTTTGACGGCTAAGGAATTTGCCATCTTAAAACTGTTTCTAACCCATCCCATTCGCGTTTTTACGAAATCGCAAATTTTTGAAAGCGTTTGGCAGGAAGAGAGTATGTCTGATGATAATACGGTGATGGTTCACATAAACCGGCTGCGGGGGAAAATCGAGAAAGACCCGTCGAATCCCGTGCATATCCAAACGGTGTGGGGATTCGGATATAAGCTCGGCGAGGAGTGTTGATGATGTGGTTGCAGTTTCTGGTGATCATCCTTGCCTTATTTTGTTTCTATCTCTTTCTCCGGCAGCGTCATTTGCTCGATGAATTAAAGCGAATGACCCGGACCACGGAAGACATCCGGGCAGGCAATCTCAACTTGCGCTATCGCCTGCGTATTTCACGAAAGCCCGTCGTAGATTTAGGCGGCGAGTTGAATCGTCTTATCGATCATTTTCAGAAATCGTTAGAACGCACTCGATTCCTTGAGGAAAGAACGCAAGCGAATGATCGCCAATATTTCTCACGATCTGCGCACGCCGCTCACCTCCCTGTTAGGCTATATGGAAGCCTTGCGGAGCGATACAACTCTGACGGTCGAAGAACGAAACAACTTTATCCAAATAGCTGCCGAGAAAGGAAATTCGTTGCTGGAACGGCTGCAGGAGTTTTTCGAATTGGCAAAGTTGGAAGCCGATGATGCGCCATCCGATCTGCATCCAATCAACTTGAAAGATGTCGTGGAGGAAGTACTGCTCGGATTTTATCCGGATTTTCAGAAAGCCGCGATTACGCCTACGGTTAACATTCCGGAATCTCCTTTGTTTGTCATGGCCGATCGGGTGCATGTGCGGCGCGTTTTGGAAAACCTGTTATCGAACGCTTTGCGTTACGGCCAGGAAGGCCGGGAGATTGGCATTGGGGTTCGGGAGGAAAGCGATTTGGTTTGGGTGGAGATATGGGATCGAGGTCAAGGAATTCCGGCACATGATTTGCCCCGGGTTTTCGAGCGCTTTTATACGGGTGAAGCTTCAAGAAACGCGTCCCTTCGCGGTACGGGTTTGGGACTTACCATTGCGAAGAACCTCGTCGAAAAACAAGGCGGTCAAATCGCCGTAACCAGCAAGCCTGGCGAGAAAACCGTCTTCTCATTTTGCCTGATCAAAGGGTGAAAACTTAAGAACTTTGTTAGAAATACGAGAAAGGCATGTTAGAAAGCGGCTGTATACTTGGCTTCAAAAGGAGGAAGCCATATGAGAACGTTTGAAGTCGCGTTAATCCTTGTGAATTTGCTTTCCCTATTTGCAGGTCCTAGTAAGAAACAGTCTAAGAGCGTTTTGTTCGGACTCGCAGGCATGAATCTGATTGTGTTTGTGTGTCCACGGCGTAGTCGAAGGTTTCCGTTACCAAATGATTTTCGCCTACATTTTCGTCTTACTGTTTACGATTTACGCTTTATTGAAATCAGCGGCCAAGTCTTCCGAAACCAGAACCGCAAAAATCGTAAAGGGTTTTGCAATCGGTATATCTCCTGCCTACTCCTCGCCATAACGACTCTCATGGCCTATGCACTCCCCGTGTTCGAGCTCCCCAAGCCCACGGGCAGCTATGAGGTAGGCGTTCAATATATTTACCTTACGGATGATAAGCGTCATGAGCCTTTTTTGAAAGGATCGACCGAAAAGAGGGAAATAGCGGTTAAAAATTTTCTATCCGGCGACAAAAGATCATTCCAAACCCTATTCCGCTTATTTTCACGATTCTCCTGAACTCATTCAGGCATTCACTGCGGGCAACCGGTTGCCCGACTTCATATTCAGCCATTTGCGGCTGGTTAAGACGCACTCGCGCGAAGGGCTGTCACTGGTCCGATCGACAAAAGAACTTTCCCATCGTTATATTTTCCCACGGCGGCGGTACCTCCATGGAGATACACACCGCACAATGCGAAGACTTGGCCAGTCAAGGATATATCGTCGCGGCCATCAACCATACCTACGTCTCGTCAGCAACCGAGCTTCCGAGCGGAATCGTTACGGATCGGGAAGCGACGGTAAAACTTCGAGGGTGACCGCTGGTGAGCGT